>CATMOC010000038.1 GCA_950071955.1 uncultured Mesorhizobium sp.
TGGGATACGACGCAGTGTGGTGGGGCATCCTGAATGTCTCGCTCGTCGGTATCGGCATGCTCACGCCGCCGATCGGCATCAACGTCATGCTGCTCAATTCCATGCGCGCCGATATTTCGCTTTCGGAGATCTACAGCGGTGTCACCCCCTACATCCTGGCAGACTGCGCCAGGATCGTGATTCTGGTCCTGTTCCCCGCGGTCACGCTCTGGCTCCCAAGCGTAATGTAGATTGCCTACGCACGCGACGGATCCGAACTTGCAGATCGATGAGCCGAAGCCGCTCGCGACGACGGAACCGGTTGCACGCATCTATCGGAGTCGGGATTCCAGATCTGGGAAAAATGTAGATGACCGGTTCGGCTCCCAGCGAGAGGGCCAGGAACGGGGCCCCTACATCTGAGCTGTCCGATCAAACTGGAGAAGACTTGGTTGGCGCTGAATCGGCATCCAAGTGAGCGTTCGCCCGAATCGGATTGCCAGCAAAAAATCCGGGAACTGCACGTGGGAAATGGTTCTCCGAGATCTTCTCCTATTGCTTCTTCGCGCCCCCCTGTGCTGAACGGCAGCTTACCGCTGGTCGATCCCCAGAACCGGACAATCCGTTCTCGGCCCCCTTCTTGCCAATCGCTTACGAGCCGCAATCAAAACATGGGAAATCAGGTTTCATTGCCGCTTCCGGCCACTGGGTAGATGTATCTGGATTTACACTCGTCGGAAAGTTTGCGGGCGCGGTTGAAGTCAGGCGTCCCCGGAGTCAGTTCGTGCTCGTGCAGGCTGACTAAAAGCTCCAAATCTTCGATTGGCAGAGAACTGCCTTGCCGAAAGTCGTTGAAGATCTCGCCTTGACGTTCTTCCGAGACCTTTCGGTAGTGGGCTTCAGTGATGGTCTCGGTTTCATGCCCCAGGTTTTGCGACCATGCGCGCCGCTGTTCCGATGTCCTGCAGAAATCGTCTCGGATCGACGCCAGATAGTGCTTCGCGCAGTGCGGATTGTAGTAGCCGATGGCGGCTGCCTGACAGATACGCTTGAACGCGCGCCTCACACCTGTGTCGGAATCACACGGTTCTATGGCCACCCGAAGTGAGCGCTCGAGTAGCTTTGTGCTGGCAAGACTACGGTCCGGCGGGAACAGGGCATCCGCTCCGGTGCAGCCGAGATCGAGCAGTTCTTCGATCCATTCGATTAGGATCTTCCGAATTTCCTCATCGACCGGGAACCACCAAGTTTTCTGGCTTTTCGAGTTCTTGATCCGCATCTGGGTCGCATCCTGAACAACCAGGCGCCTCTGCACGTCGACAAACCCGAGCCGCAGCGACGCGGTCGCATTACTTCATGTGCCGAGCAGGAAGCTCGCTGCTACGATTGCACGGTCACGGCGTTGGAAGAGGGTCGAAGCCGGGGCGCACGAAACCATGCGGCAAACTTCATCCGTGGTTGGCCAGTCCCTGACAGCTGAACGAGGGGCTTGCGCCATGGCGCCCTTGGGTAGTTTGAAATTGTCGCAGATCGTCTTGTTTAGTTTCCGGTATCCGTCCTGCTCAACAAGCCACCGGAAGAACTGGGCCATATGCGCTGCTCTGTGCTGAATGGTCGATCGGCTCATCTCGCCGAGAGACGCAATCAGGTATCCCCGGTATTTCGCGGCGTCCGCAGGTTGGAGCGATCGAAAGTTCCTACCGTTGTGGTAAGCTTCAAAGTCCCGAAGCGAAGCCAGGTGGGCGTCGACCGTCTTCTCGTCATTGCAGGCGCCGTACAGCTGGTACTCGTAAATGATCCGCTCGTTGTCTCCCGGTGACAGAGTAGGAAGGGGACCAACTTTCCCAACACCAGCCTGCATCGCGCCCTTATGTTCGTCTACCAAGCCCGGGGCGATGTTGGACTCAGGGTAGGATTCGAGCTCGTCGCATAGCGTCTCACTAATCACCTTCCGAACTATACGCTCACACAAGGGACAGGGTGCAATCGCCCAGAGCCCTCGGCCATGTAAGCGAGAAATGAACAACTTCTCAGGAGTAGGGGTGACGCGGGTCCCACAGGGAAGGCACTTGAACTCGAGCAGCGACAAGGGGCGATACCTCATCTTGTGCATGTGGTCATGGAAGCGCTTCAGCTCGGACCCGCGAAACAGCTGCGGCTGACGATGGTCGACGGGCCGAAGCCCTCCCTTGACCCAATTGGTGATCGTGTTTCGACAGGTGTCATAAAGCTCCATGACATCCTCGACGCTATGTACACGATTGGCTTTCGGCCGAATGCCGCGGTAGGAGCGGCTCATTTGCTGCCTCGCACGTAGCCGCGCGGGGCAGTGGGCATGCGAGTCTCCCACTCCAGAAGGCAAGATAGAGCCCAGCGCGTTGTACCCGGCGAGACGACAATGGGCTGCGGGAAATGAGGGTCGTTGTTGCGCCACCGCCAGATAGTCGCGCGAGACACACCGTAGCGTTTAGCAACTTCCCGATCGGTGAGATAACGGTCGTCCGGGTCGGTCGTCCGAAGATTGCGGTCCCCGGCAGGTCTAAGCTTAGGCGTTCCCCTGCGAGCCTTCGCAGTGGGCGGCGTCTCTGGAGCCGGCTCACCCAGATGAGCCTTCAGAAGAGGCATCATCAATCGGTGAGAAAAGGTCTTGTCGGTCGCTGTCTCGCTCTGAAGACATAGACGTGCTCACCCATCCTGGGTTGGGTGCACGTCATGCGCTTTCAGTTTCGATCAGGTCTTGCGACCGTTCGCTATGGTCTGACGACGCGTTTTCGTCAGATGGAGACTGGATGAGCCGGTTCGACGCTGGAGGGCAAGCCATTCAGTTCAAGAGAGCAGCCTACGACCCTTAGAGCCAAACCAAGAGGCAGCAGATGTGGGGTTTGATGTGGGCCTGACTTCAATGAGCACCATAAAGCGGAATGAAATCATACACTTGCTGAAAACGCTGGCGGAGAGGATGGGATTCGAACCCACGAGGCCCTTCCGGGCCTACTCCCTTAGCAGGGGAGCGCCTTCGACCACTCGGCCACCTCTCCGGTGACGCCCGGATAAACAAGATTGGCCGGATGCACAAGGGTTTCGCGCCGCTTATCCCGAGTGGAGGCTTTTCGCGGAGGGGCCGCCGGCTGCCCCGAGGCGCGATGCTGGCCGTGGGGGTGCGCGGGAAGATCGGTACTCCCGACGCGCCGCGTCCCCGCTCAGTGCCGCGCCTTGCCCTCCGCCCTGGCAACGAAAGCGGCGATCGTCGCCGGCAGATCCCCGGTTTCCAGCAACGGCGCATGGCCCTGGCCTTCCACGGTCACCGCCTCCAGGTCGGGATGGCGGCGTTCCATCTCCTTCAGCGTGTCGGCCGACAGGAGTTTTGAATTGGCGCCGCGGATCGCGAGCAAGGGCACCGTGGTGAGGCCGTGGAACTGCGCCCAGAGTTCGGGCAGCGGCTCGTTGAAATCGATGCTGGTGATCGTCTTCAGGAGCGCGGGGTCGTAGTCCGGAACCAGCCGGCCGTCTTCCTGGCGATAGTTCGCGCGCGCCTGCCGATCCCAGTCGGCGTCGCCGAGCGCGGAAAAGGCCTGGCCATGGGCGCCGCGCTGGATGGCGACCGCCTCCTCCAGTGTGCCCGGCTTCGGCGCGCGCTCCAGGTAGGAACGGATCTGCGCCAGCCCGGCGCCGTCGATGCGGGGCCCGACGTCGTTGAGCACGACGCCCTTCAGCACCCCCGGCCGCATCGCTGCCAGCACGTGGATGATCAACCCTCCGCGCGACGTGCCGATGAAGACGCCGTGCTCGATCCCCATGGCGGTCAACCCGGCCAGCACGTCGCCCGCCTCGACCCTGACGTCGTAGTTGCGCCAGTTCGCGTCCCGTTCAGATTCGCCGCGTCCGCGGTAGTCGAAGGCCACCACGGTCCGGCCCGTCTCTCCTTGCCGGGAAAGATGCAGCGCGAGTTCGTGGAAGTCGCGCGCGTTGCGCGTCAAGCCGGGCAGGCAGATCACCGGCAGCCCGCCGCCGCTCCCATAAATCCGCGCGTGAAGCCGCAGCGCGTCGGAGGAGGTGTAGAAAAAGTCCCGGGAACCGTCCGTCTCGGTCAAGCCATGCCTCCGACGGGCCGAAAAATCGGCCGGATGCTTCAGGGGAGGGACCGTAACGTCCGTGCCAGGCGAAGGCAATTCAGCGTCCCTGCACAAGGTCGCCGGCGATGTCGATGCGGCCGGTCAGCCGCATCTTGTAGACTTGGTAGTTTTCCATCACCCGCTGAACGTAGTCGCGCGTCTCGGTGTAGGGGATACGCTCGATCCAGTCGACGACCTCCTCCACGGATTTGCCGCGCGGGTCGCCGTAACGCTCCGCCCACTCCCGCGCGCGGCCGGGACCGGCATTGTAGCCCGCGAAGGTGAGCACGTAGGAGCCCTCGAAGCGGCCGAGTTGCTGGCCGAGGAAGGCGGCGCCGAGCGTAGCGTTGTAGCCGGCGTCGCTCGTCAGCCGTTCGCTCGAATAGGCGAGGCCGGCGTGGCGGGCCATCTCCCTGGCCGTGCCGGGCAGGAGCTGCAGCAGCCCGCGCGCGCCGGCGCCGGAAACCGCGGTTGCCCGGAACTCGCTCTCCTGGCGGGCCACCGCATAGGCAAGCGCCTTGCCGGCGCTCTCGATCTTCGCCGTCTCGGGAATGGCGCCCACCGGGTGCGCCAGCGCCCCGATGTCGATGCCGCGCAGCACCGCCGCCTTGCCGACCTTGAGCGCCAGATAATGGTCCTCGCGCGCCTCGGCCATCTGCGACAGCAGCGCCAGTTCGCCGGCGCTGGCGAGTTCGTCTGCGAGCGCGCGGTAGAGGATGTCGGCGCGCCTCGTGTCGCCGGTCTCCTCCAGGCGACGGATGGCGGCGACGGCCTCGCGGTTGGTGAAGGCCGCCCGGTCCCGGATTGTCGCTTCCGGATGGCCCGCGAAGACCTTGTCGCGGCCGAGTTTGGCGGCCGCGAGCTGGCCGTAGAAAGCCGTGCCGTGCGCGGCCGCCTTCTCATAGTAGGCCTTGGCATCGCCCGGACCGCCCGCCTCGGCGGCGCGCGCGAGCCAGTAGTAGCCCCGCGACTGCGAGATCGCACCCGAGGTGATCTCCGGGATCCTTGCGAAATGCGTGTGCGCCTTTTGCGGATCGCCGAGGAAGCGAAGCGCATACCAGCCCGCGTGGAATTCGGCATCGGCCGCCGGGCCGGGGCTCTCGGCGGCATGATTGGCGGCGATCTCGTAGGCGAGTTCCGGCTTGCCGATGTCGAGCAGTTCGCGCGACAGCACGCGACGCTCCACCCACCACGCGTCCGGATCGACGAGGGCGGCGACGTCGGTCGAGGCGCCGAGCATCAACCCCGCGGCCTCCGAAAAGCGTCCTTTGCGGCGCAGGTACTTGGCCTTGGCGTAGATATACGCGTCCGAGCGCTGGACCGCCGGAACGGCGTCGAACAGCTTGCCGGCGTCCTTGCCGCCGCGCACGAACGCGGCCCAGGCTTCTGCCAGTTCTTCGGCCTCCGCGAGCGCCGCCACGCGCATCGCCGAGTTCACGCGCTCGTCGTAGAGCATCCGCTCCATCCGTCGCCGGTGCGCCGCGACCGGCAGGATGTCGCCGAACTCCTTAAGGATCGCGCGCTCCTCGCCGGCGTCGAGTTTTTCCGACCCCCACAGGCTTGAGATCGCCTCCTGCGCCTTTATCTCCTCGCCGACGCCGAGGTAGGCGCGAGTCAGAAGCACGGTGCCTTGCACCGTCTGCGGGCGGGTTCCCTCGAACGACTTTACGACGTGCTCGGCGTCCGGCTTCTCGCGCGCCACGGCGCGTTCGCTGTTGCGCCGAAGCACCGCCGCGCCGGGCCAGCCGGACAGTTCGGCCGCGGCCTGGGCGATCTCTCCGCTGGACACCTCGCCATAGCCGCCCAGCGCCAGGGCCCAGGTCAGGATGCGCCGGTCGAGCGAGCCGTCCGGCAGTCCGTCGCGCACGGCCTTGGCAGCGATGACGTCGTCGCCCGACAGCGCGTCCAGTCCGATCCTCAACGGCTCGATTTCGGGTTCAGGCGGTTCCGGCGCTGGGTCCACCTCCGCCTGTGTCAGCGCGGCCGTCGCGGTGGCTGACGGATCGACGCCGACCTCCACCACCGCCGCTGGACGCGGCTCGGGAATGGGCGCGTCCTTTCCGGGAAGCTCCACTTTCGCCGCCGCGGGCGCCGCCAGCAGCGTCAGCCACAGCATCGCGACCGGAGCCCGAGCCGAAAAGGCTTTCAACTGCAAGATCATCAAGGTTCCCGAATCAATCTGCCATGCTCGAAGTAGGCCACCAAAAAGATAACGCGCCTTGAACGGCCGGTTTCGGTCTGTTGCCGCGCGCAGCCGCTGCGCCTATGGTGCGCGGCCTTGCAATCGGCTATGGAGCCGTGCCCCGCGGCCTGGTCCCGCGCTTCTTGCCTACGGAGTTCGTCAGAAAAATGTTCAGAGGCTCGTTTACCGCTCTCGTGACACCCTTCCAGCGGGATGGCAGCTTCGACGAGAAAGCCTTCAAGGCCTTCGTGGAGTGGCAGATCGCGGAAGGCTCGAACGGCGTCGTGCCGGTCGGCACCACCGGCGAGTCGCCGACGCTCTCGCATGACGAGCACCGGAAGGTCGTGAAGGCCTGCATCGACGTCGCCAAGGGCAAGGTGCCCGTCATCGCCGGCGCCGGCTCCAACAACACGGTGGAGGCCGTCTCACTGGCTCGCTTCGCTGAAGAGGCCGGCGCGGACGCGCTGCTGGTGGTCACGCCCTACTACAACAAGCCGACGCAGCGCGGGCTCTACGAGCATTTCGCCACCGTTGCCCGTTCGACCACTTTGCCGATCTTCATCTACAACATCCCGCCGCGCTCGGTCATCGACATGACGCCCGAAACGATGGGACGGCTCGCGCACGACTTCTCCAACATCGTCGGCGTCAAGGACGCCACCGGCAAGGTCGAGCGCGTCTCCGAGCAGCGCATCACTTGCGGCAGGGATTTCATCCAGCTGTCGGGCGAGGACGCCTCCGCGCTCGGCTTCAATGCCCATGGCGGTGTCGGCGCGATCTCGGTGACGTCGAACGTCGCGCCGCGTCTTTGCGCCGAGTTCCAGGAGGCGACGCTTTCGGGCGACAATGCGAAGGCGCTCGAGCTGCAGGACCGGCTGATGCCGCTGCACAAGGCGATCTTCATCGAGCCTGGCGTCTCCGGCGCCAAGTACGCTCTGTCGCGGCTCGGCCGGGCGGAAAACGTCGTGCGTTCGCCGCTGGTCACCATCGAGGAGGCGACCGCCGGGAAGATCGACGCCGCGATGAAGCACGCCGGCCTCTTGAACTGACGCGCCGAAGACGCATCTCTCAGCCATGGTACAGGTCAAGAAAGCCGATCCGAACAACCGCACCGTTGCCGAGAACCGCAAGGCCCGCTTCTCCTACGAGATCCTCGACACGCTTGAGACGGGCCTGGTGCTCACCGGCACGGAGGTGAAATCGCTGCGCGGCGGGCATGCCAACATCCAGGACAGCTACGCCTCCAGCGAGGGCGGCGAGATCTGGCTGATCAACTCCTACCTGCCGGAATATCTGCAGGCCAACCGCTTCAACCACGAGCCGCGCCGCCGCCGGAAGCTCCTGGTCAAGAAGCGCGAGATGGCCAGGCTCGCCCAGGCCGTCGACCGCGAGGGCATGACCATGGTGCCGCTCAAGATCTACTTCAACGACCAGGGCAGGGCCAAGCTGCTGCTGGGCGTGGCGCGCGGCAAGAAGCTGCACGACAAGCGCCAGACGGAGAAGGAGCGCGACTGGGCGCGGGAAAAGGGCCGGCTCCTGAAGGAACGGGGGTAGACGAGGGGACCGCCCCTCCGCTCGTCCATGCCGGCCGAGGAAACGCCGGGAGGCACCACGATGCCCGATCGATACGACTTGCAACGTTTCGTCCGGGCACAGGAGCCTGTCTACGACGACGTGCTCGCCGAGCTTCGAGACGGCCGCAAGCGCAGCCACTGGATGTGGTTCGTCTTCCCCCAGGTTGCCGGGTTGGGATCGAGCGGTATGGCGCGGCGCTATGCCATCGCTTCGCTGCAGGAGGCGAGGGCCTATCTGGCCGATCCCGTTCTCGGGCCAAGGCTTGCCGAATGTACGGAACTGGTGCTCGCTTGGCCAGATCGCTCCCTGCATGACATTTTCGGCTCTCCCGACGACATGAAGTTCTGCTCCTCAATGACGCTCTTTGCACAGGCGGCTGGGTCGGGATCGTCGTTCGCGATGGCCATCGACACATTCTGTGCCGGCCCGGACCGACGCACCTTGCAGATACTCGGCGATATGGACTGAGGCGGACCCGATCGGCGCTCCGTCAGTCCCTCGCTTCGAGATCGCGGATCAGATCCTTCATTTCCGCGATCTCGCGCACCTGGGCTTCGATGATCTCGTCGGCAAGCTCCCGCACGCGGGGATCGGTAATCCGCGCGCGTCTGCTGGTCAGAACGGCAATGGAATGATGGGGGATCATCGCGCGCATGTAGTCCACGTCGTCCACCGTCGCCTGGCTGCGCACCAGCCAGAGCGAGCCTGCGAAAACGACGATGGCGCCGGCGAAGATCGCCATGTTCAACGGCGTGTTCTTGTACATGCCCATCATGAAGCCGAGCATGATGAAGGCCATGGTCGCGCCCATCAGCAGTGCCATCCACGCCCGTGTCTCGCTCCAGAAGATATGATCGAGGGCGTAGGTGTTGAGATACATCAGGAAGAACATGACGATGGTCGATGTGACGATCATCGTCGCGAAGCGCCAGTAGGACATCACTCGTCTCCTCTTTTCTCGGGAAGGACAGCCGGTGCCGTGTCGCCGCCGACCCCGACTAGGACCAGGATCGCGAGCAGCCCCCCAATCCCACGCTCCCCCGTCATGCCGTTCGACATCCTCGTCTGATCCATCTTCATCAGCCTTTGCCGTTGGCTTGGATCGATCCACCGTGATGATGGAGCTTCCAGCCGCGGGAAGGTGAATCCATGTTTCGAGGGCGAACGCTGGAGGTCGCCTGCCGGTTTCTAGTCCGTCCGGCGAAATCCGAAACCGCCCAGCGGGCATCCTTCAACCCCCGACGTGAGCGCGAATCCGCCGACCTGCAGCTCCACAGGGCAACGCATGGGGAACGTCGCGTCCCCGGTCGCGCCGTTCGCCTCGCTCAGCACGAGTTCGCCATTGGCGACCTGGTAGCGGCCGGAGACTGCGCCCGGGCCGCCCGATCGCCGCCCGATCTCGAACGTGCCGTCGTCGCCGAAGCGGGCGTCGAGCAGGATTCCGGGTGCTTCGGTGGAAGTACCCAGATAGCTTCCGGGGTAGATGCCGGACGCCGTCGCCATCGCCGCCTCGCTGGCGGCGGTCTGCAGCTCCGCGATGTGCTGCTCCAGCCCGGCGACCCTTTCGCTCCTTTCGGCGAGCGTGGCGGCCAGTTCCGTCACCTGTCCCTGGATCTGCGCACGCTGCTCTTCGGCCCGGGTGACCTCGGTCGTCAGGGTCTCGCGATGGTCGCGCAGCTGGCCGACAGCCGTGGAGGTCGCGGTGCGTTCCTCCTCGAGCTGTCGGAGTTCCTGGCGCGCGGTCTGCGCCTGCTGCCGCAGCTGGGCCTCCGCCTGGCGGGCCTCCTGCAGCCGTGTCTCGGCGGCGGCGACCTCCTGCGACGTCGCGGCCGCTTCCTCGTTGAGGTTGGCGAGCGAATCCCGCAGCTCGCTCTCCTGCAAGCGGGCCTCTTCCAGGCGGCTGCCCACGTCGGCCAGTTCCTGGGTTGATTGCGACACGAGTTCCCGGCGCGAGGTGACGTCCTGGTCGAGGTCTTCTAGCACCTGCCGGTCGGATTCGAGCTGGCCCTGGATGGCCGCCATCTCCTGGCGCAGCGCATCGGCGCTGCCGCGAAGCTGCTCGAGTTCCGAACTCTGCGCCTCGACCTCTTGCGCCAGGTCGGAGCGGCGGTTCTGCAAGGTGCCGATCTCGCCGGTCACCGTCTCGACCTGCGCGGTGAGGGCGTCCAGCGAACCTCCGGCCTGCTCTCGCTGTTCGAGCCGGCTAGCGAGGTCTGTCCTGGAGTTTTCGAGTTCCGCGATCCGGGCCTGCGTCTCGTTCTCGCGCGATGACATCACGATGAGGTAGACGACCAGCAGGAACCACCCGGCCACCGCCAGCGCCGCGAGCGTCAGGGGAACCGGACGACGAAGTTCATTCCTGAGGCTGGTCCACATGTCGCTTGTTATCCCACTTCGTATCGCAGCATCTGCGACCGCTCTCGATTTCGATGTCGTGCGGTGAAAGTCACTGCCCGATTTCAGGAACCCCAGTGGCGGGCAATGGTTCCGGTTTCCGCGTCAGCGCGCCAGATGCTCCGCCACGCGGGCGAACACGCCGACGAACATCTCCTCCGTCAGCCGTCCCGTATTGGTGTTGTAGCGCGAGCAGTGGTAGCTCGGGAAAAGCGTCGCGCCGGCGGTCTCGTGCACGGCACCGTGGACGAAGGGGAGGGCGGCGACCCGGTGGCCGAGCGCGCGCACCGTCGACTGGTGCGCGATGGCGCCGAGCGTCACGATCGCCTCCAGGCGCGGGAAGCTCTCGATGGTCGGGATGAGGAAACTTCGGCAGGTCGCGATCTCCGCGCCCACGGGCTTGTTCTCGGGCGGCACGCAGCGCACCGCGTTGGTGATCGCGGTGCCGACGAGTTCCAGGCTGTCGTCCGGCCGGGCCTCGAAGAGGCCGCGCGCCAACCCGAATGTCTTCAGCGTGCGGTAGAGCAGGTCGCCGGCAAAATCGCCGGTGAAGGGACGGCCGGTCCGGTTTGCGCCTCGCAGGCCGGGCGCCAGCCCCACGACCAGCAGGCGCACGCTCTCCCTGCCTTCCGGCGGAAGGAAGGTCGGCACCGGCGCGTTGTGCCAGGCCGGTTCCCTGTGCCGCCACTCCGCTATGAAGTCGTGCAGGCGCGGGCACAGGGGACAGTCGCGCGAAGGCTCCGCCGGACTGCTTCCTGCAACGGCAGGCATCAGTAGTCGTCGTCTTCCTGCTCGACGGGCTCGACGCGGCGCGGCGGCCTCTCGGAAGGATCGCGGCCGACTTCGCTTCGCAGCGTCGAGAGGTCGATGAAGTGATCCGCCTGCCGCCGCAGGTCGTCCGAAATCATCGGCGGCTGCGAGGTCATGGTCGACACGATGCTCACCTTGCGGCCGCGCCGCTGCAGCGCCTCCACCAGCGTGCGGAAGTCCCCGTCGCCGGAAAAGATCACGTAGTGGTCGACGACGTCGGCCAGTTCGAGCGCGTCGATCGTGAGCTCGATGTCCATGTTGCCCTTGATCTTGCGGCGGCCCGACGAGTCGGTGAATTCCTTGGCCGGCTTGGTGACCACCTTGTAGCCATTGTAGTCCAGCCAGTCGATCAGGGGCCGGATGGAGGAGTATTCCTGGTCCTCCACCAGCGCGGTGTAGTAGTAGGCGCGCAGCAGGTAGCCCTTCTTGTGGAAAGCGGCGAGCAGCTTCCGGTAGTCGATGTCGAAGCCGAGCGCGCGGGACGTGGCGTAGAGGTTGGCGCCGTCTATGAACAGCGCGATTTTCTCGCGGGGATCGAACATGGCAATTCCTTTGATCGGCAACTTACGGTCTGGCAATGGAGCGCCGAAGAAGTGGTGGCGCGATTATGGAGGTAGACCTGCCACAATCTGCTGCAAAGGGGAACGTGCGTCTTGTCGCGAAATTGTGATTTGCGTCGGGCGGGTCGTGCGATCGTCGGGATGGACCGGCTGGCCCGAATGCTTGTTTTTTCGCGCCGATGGGCGTATGGAGCCCACAAATCCCGGAACAATCCAGCATGAAAGGGGCATTGCATGGCCCGCGTAACAGTTGAAGACTGCATCGACAAGGTCGAGAACCGTTTCGAACTCGTCCTGCTCGCCGGTCACCGCGCGCGTCAGATCTCGCAGGGCGCGTCGATCACCATCGACCGCGACAACGACAAGAACCCGGTCGTCGCCCTGCGCGAGATCGCGGACGAGACGCTTTCTCCCGGTGACCTCAAGGAAGATCTGATCCATTCGTTGCAGAAGCACGTCGAGGTCGACGAGCCGGAGGCCGATGCGCACGAGATGATCGAGCGCAGCGAGAGCTCGCCCGAAGCCGCCGCCGCGCCGGAGGAAGACGAGCCCGTCACCTTCGACCGCATGAGCGAGGAAGAGCTGCTCGCCGGCATCGAAGGCCTCGTGCCGCCGGAAAAAAGCGACGACTACTGAGGCGAACCGGCCGCCGCGGCACTACCGCGGGCGCGAAATCATGGTTATCTACGACATGCGCCGTGTCCATCGCGGCGCATGTTTCGTTTCGGAGCCCAAACGTCGATGATGCGCCAGTACGAGCTTGTGGAACGCGTCCAGCGTTACAAGCCCGACGTCAATGAAGCCCTGCTCAACAAGGCCTATGTCTACGCCATGCAGAAGCATGGCCACCAGAAGCGCGCCTCCGGCGATCCCTATTTCTCCCATCCCCTCGAAGTCGCCGCGATCCTCGTCGACATGCATCTCGATGAGGCGACGATCGCGGTCGCGCTGCTGCACGACACGATCGAGGATACGTCGGCAACCCGCCAGGAGATCGACGAACTCTTCGGATCCGAGATCGGCAAGCTGGTCGAGGGCCTCACCAAGCTGAAGAAGCTCGACCTCGTTTCGCGCAAGGCCGAGCAGGCGGAAAACCTGCGTAAGCTGCTTCTGGCGATCGCCGAAGACGTCCGCGTGCTTCTGGTCAAACTCGCCGACCGCCTGCACAACATGCGCACGCTCGACCACGTGCCCGAGAGCAAGCGGCTGCGCATCGCCGAGGAGACCATGGACATCTATGCGCCGCTCGCCGGCCGCATGGGCATGCAGGACATGCGCGAGGAGCTCGAGGAACTCGCCTTCCGGCACATCAACCCCGGCGGACACAAGGCGGTCACGGAGCGCCTCGCCGAAATATTCGAGCGCAACAGGGGCGTGGTCGGCGAGATCGAGACGGCGCTGACGGGACTGTTCGGGAAGTATGGCATCGAAGCCGAGGTGCGCAGCCGTCAGAAGAAGCCTTGGTCTGTGTTTCGCAAGATGGAAGCCAAGGCGCTATCCTTCGAGAAGCTTTCCGACATCTTCGCCTTCCGGGTCATCCTCGACCAGGTCGAGGACTGCTACCGTGCGCTCGGCGCCATCCACACCACGTGGTCGATGGTGCCCGGCCGCTTCAAGGACTACATCTCGACGCCCAAGCAGAACGACTACCGCTCGATCCACACCACCATCGTCGGCCCGTCGCGCCAGCGCATCGAGCTGCAGATCCGCACCCGCGAGATGAACAATGTCGCTGAATACGGCGTCGCGGTGCACGCCCTCTACAAGGACGCCGGCGGCAAGGTGAATGGCGCGACACCGGCAATCTCGAAGGAGACCAACGCCTATGCCTGGCTGCGCCGCACCATCGAGCAACTGGCCGAGGGCGACAATCCGGAAGACTTCCTCGAGAACGCCCGCCTGGAGCTGTTCC
>CATMOC010000039.1 GCA_950071955.1 uncultured Mesorhizobium sp.
CTGTTGTCGAGCATATCGAAGAGGCGGTCGAAACCTACCGTGGCGCGGTAGAAGGGTGCGAAGTCGATAGTTCTCATAGCCATATCCTCCTTGAAGCAACATGGGTACAAGGGCACCGGGCACTTGCGGTGCCTGTTCTGTCGAGCCTCCTTGGCCTCGACGGAAATCGATTTGGGAACGGGAAAAATTCCGTTCAAGATGCCGCCCCAAAATTTTTCCTTGGCGCTGCCAGCGGTCCTGATCGGCGGGCAACCGGGGCGTGGCAACCTCTGATGCCACAGGCCGGTGGAACCGTCGGCATGGCGCTGCGCACGGCCGACAGTGACGGCGCCTACCATGGGCGCGTCGCACTATCAGCGACGTGCTGCCGCACAATACCTGGTACTGCCCTCCGGTCCTTGTCGGAAGATTCGTAGGAGGGTCCGCCGCACTGGGTCATGGCCTTCCTGGCCCCGCGCTCCTTCATAGGCGGGAAAAAGATCTGTGCATGCTGGCTGCACCGGTCCAGGGATGAAGGTCGCCCGAAGTTTTGACCCGCCATGCGGTCACCCTGGTTCCACATGCCAAGCGAGACGATACCATCTCAGCCAAGCTACGACAGGCATGACATTCACGTGCGTCACACGGCTTAGTCCGGTTGCTTCGGCGCTGATACTCAGCGGCTGGGGATGGCGAAGTTCAGTCCGAGATGTTCGCGGCCATCCCGCTTTCGATGCAGCAGGAAGCTCCGGCTCTCCCGGGTTCTGGCCGAAACGTTTGGCGGATCCCACGAGCTCACCTGCGTCTTCCGACGCGACCCACTGATCTCCGCAACGGGCAGCTTGACCAACGCCGGCCGACGATGGAGAAATTGGCCCTTGCAGGTCGCGGAGACGCATCGATGCGTTGGGTCCCGAACATCGCGTTCGGCACCAAGGGCTACCCGGAAAAGGTCGCTCGTCGGCTGCGCGCCATGAACATCGCGGCTTGGATTTGTGCAGCACAGGCGGGATATTTTGCGATCCTGCGCATGCTCGATCCAGCGCCCGGGATGTTCACGCGCGGGCTGACGAACGCCGGCATCGCCGCCGCATTCGCCGCGCTGCCGTTGTTGCACCGGTTAAGCCCGCTGGCTGCCCCGTTGGTGTTTCTCGCATTTGCCTACTGGGCCATCTTCCGCTCTGCCTACCAGATCGGCACCGGTGGCGGCAGCGACATGTTCTATTTGACCGCGACGGCGCTCTTTGTGCTGCTGATCGGCACCGAGCATATCGTGCTTGCCGCCCTCGCCGGCGCTGTTGCGGCCGGCCTGCTCATCATGCTGCGCCTTGTCGCGCCCTACGACACGGGGCTGGTCTCGCCAGAAGTCCAGTTCTGGGGCAGTTTCGTCACAAGCGCGGTCATCAACACGGTACTGCTCTTCACGGTGATGGTCTATGTACTGCGGCAACTCGCGAGCGCCGAGGCGACAGCGGAGCGCGAGTTCCAGCGATCGGAATCGCTGCTTCTCTCCATCTTGCCGGCCCCAATCGCCGCTCGCCTCAAGGACAACGGCGTCGTCGCCGACCGATTCGACGACGCCTCGGTGCTGTTCGCCGATATGGCCGGCTTCACTACGCTCACCGGCGACTTTTCGCCGGACGAGCTGGTCGCCTTCCTCAACCGAACCTATTCCGAATTCGACCTGCTGGTCGAACGACACGGTCTGGAGAAGATCAAGACGACGGGCGACGCATATATGGTGGTCAGCGGCGTGCCAGCAGCGCGGGGCGACCATGCAGAGGCGCTGGCCGACTTCGCCCTGGCCATGCGAGACGCGGCGCAAAACCTGCGCGACCCCCTCGGACGTGCCGTGCCGATGCGTATCGGTATCGCCGGCGGCCCCGTCGTGGCCGGCGTCGTCGGCACGAAGAAGATCTTCTGCGACGTCTGGGGCGACGCGGTGAACCTCGCCGCGCGAATGGAAACGACCGGCGAAGCAGGCCGCATCCAAGTGCCGAAGGCGATGGCCGCGCGGCTCGATCAGTACTTCCGCCTCGAGCCGCGGGGGGCGGTCGACATCAAGGGCAAGGGGCGGATGCTGACCTGGTTCCTGGTCGGCCGGCGCGACGTCAGGCAGGCTGGGCCGACTTAGAGCTCGTTGCAGGAATTGCGCGGCGGACGCGACCGTTGGCAAGATCGAGGTGACAGAGCCGGAGCAGGAATGAAGGACCGCAGCGGAGGGATGCATGATCGTAGGCAAGGAATGCACCACGGCGGAATGATGCACGGCGGCGCGGGAATGCGGATGATGCGAAATTCGCGAATTCTCCCATCCACAAGATCCCACCGAAGCAAAGTAGCCCTGGCTGGGCCCGAGTAGCCCTGGGTTGGTCCTCCGCCACCCCCGGTAACCTTGGTAACTTGGTAACTGGGGTAGCCCAACCTGTTGAGTTTGTTCATGTCGAGAAGGTTACCGACCATTGGAGCAGCGGTAACCTTGGTAACCTGTTCCCTGCTCCCGGTTACCGCACGGAGCCGAAGTTACCGGGGCAGATCATGGCGGTAACCTCCCTGCCACTCATCATCCACCTGATTTTCATGAGAATTTTCGCATGGGTTACCGCTGTTACCAAGGTTACCGGGGATTGCCAGGACATAGAGACCGCGAGACTGGCGCCTTATCTCACCGGCGTTCGCCATCACGAACATCATCTTCTTGACGGAACCGGATGATTTGCCCAGAGCGGCGGCGACATCCGAGGGTGTCATCGGCCACAGACCGGTGCGCAGGACATCCAGGATGGCCCGGCGCTCTTCCGACCGCCGGACGTCGGAGGCGTCACCGACGATCGAGCCGTCGGCGGCCGTAGACATACTGATCACAATTCCGGGCTTGGCAGAACGCGGCCATGCGTCATCGTACTCGTGCAGCCTCGAAAGGACCTTGCGCGCGAACGGAACGCACCAGTCGATGACCACTCCGTGAGCCACCTCATTCCCGTCAGTTGTGAGTTTGACAGATAACCTCTTCATGCAGCTGCCTCTCCCGGCCGTGCCAGATTTTGTGTATCCCCAGAGGACACCAATGTAAGTACAGACCTCTCTCTCCTCCTCTCCCCTCCTGCATGCGGTAAGGCGATACTGATAAGGATGGCGCCTGCTCGCTCGATCACCACATCGCTCCAGCAGGCGGAACTTCAGCAGTACCTCGATCGCGTCATAGATCTGGCGGCGTCCGATCTTCAGGGCGCCCGATAGGATAAGGGCATTGGGAACGACCGCAAAACGGACATCCCCTTTGTGTCGGTGGTTGGATTCCAGAAGCAGACACAGCGACAAAGGGACGATGTGGCCTTCGGCCAACATGTAGTCGACGACCTGCCGCGACACGGAGAAGCGCGAGTAGTCTGCGCCCCAGAGTTCACCGAATTCCTTCCTGTCTTGAAGTCGATGGCGATGTTTGGGAGGCGGACTGCCTTCGGCGGCTTGCCATCGATAAACTGATAGTAGAGATGAAAGCCTCTTTTCGTCCGCGTGCGGGCGCCGGATGCAGCGAAACGGTGCTCCACGTAAGCGCGCGCTTCGGGCGTGTCTGTGTCCACATCGATCACAAGAAGCCCATCCAGCCGGATGCCATAGGTCAGGCTGCCCCCCGCCGCCATCCGGTTCACGATCACCCCGAGCGGAAGCCGCTTTCTTCCCTTGAATTCCACGATCGGCTTCTTGCCGTTCGAACCACCCAGAGGCAGTAGGGAAAAACCCGCCGAGAAGAGCTGGGTCATAAGCGTGGTGAGTTCCGCCGAAAGTCGCGGATGTGCAGCGTCGTCAGCGTGAGCATCTAGGTTCACATCGGCCATGGATCTCACCACCGGCCGATGATGGAGGAATGTGTCTCGGCGCGGCGGCGCCGCTCGAAGGCAAGTACATCTTCGGTCGAGTAGAGCACCTTGCCCCCAAGCCTAAAAAAGCAGGGACCGGTTTTAAAGCAGCGCCAGCGCTCCAGCGTCCTTGGGCTGAGCCGCCATCGGGCTGCCAGTTCCGTTTGATCGAGGAACGCGAATTTCGAAGCAGGTTCGTTGTTTCGATTCATGGCAACAGTATAGAGGAACACTTTCCTTGTCGCTAGATTCGCGAGCAGTTTCCACCGCTTACACGCTGACTTACCCACACGTACGCACCGCTACCTGCCTCTTCGCGGTAGAGTGGAGTTGGAGGTGGCATTCGGTAAGCGTGTCGTCATGTACAACTCCGCGAACAGTTGGAAGTCCGGTCCGAACCCCCTCGCCCCGGATCGCCTTTCACCCGCGGAACGGCGCCACGAACTCTGCGCGATACTCGCCGCGGGTCTGGTTCGTCTCCGGGCGCGACAGTCAAGCGGTGTAGTTGCCGGTTCGGAGAACAGTTCGCTGGACTTCAGCCTCCGCCAGAGCGGTGGTCCGTTCGCAAACGACGAACGGAGAATGCTATGACCGACATGATCCCGGCCCAGCTGGCGGCGCTGAAGACGAGTTCGACGCCGGAATTGAAGCAGCAGTGGCGCGACCTCTTTCAAGCCGAACCGCCCGTCTTCAACCGCCGCTATCTCGAAAGCCGCCTCGCCTATCGAGTTCAGGAACTCACCTATGGCGGGCTGAAGCCGGAGGCGGTCCGGCGGCTGGAGCGGTTGGGCGAGGAACTCGACGGCGGCGGCAAGAAGAAGCGCACCATGCGCCTCGATCGCGACCGCCCAATCATCGGCACCAGGCTGTTGCGCGAGTGGCAGGGCGTCGAGCAGATCGTCACCGTCACAGCCACAGGTTTCGAGTGGCAGGGGCGGCCCTACAAGTCCCTGTCGGCCATCGCGCGCGCCATCACCGGCACGCGCTGGAACGGATGGGTCTTCTTCGGCCTGAAGAACCACCGGAGGACAGCATGACAGCCCCTGTTGTCCGAAAGCTCCGCTGCGCGGTCTACACCCGGAAATCCTCCGAGGAGGGGCTGGAACTGGAGTTCAATTCGCTCCACGCCCAGCGCGATGCCTGCGAAGCGTACATCGTCAGCCAGCGGTCCGAAGGCTGGGTGCTCGTCCGAGATCAGTATGACGACGGCGGCATCTCGGGCGGGACACTTGAGCGCCCTGCCCTGCAGCGGCTTCTTCAGGATATCGAGGAAGGGCTGGTCGACGTCGTGGTCGTCTACAAGATCGACCGCCTCTCCCGCTCGCTGATGGATTTTGCCAAGTTGGTCGATGTGTTCGACCGGAACAGCGTGACCTTCGTCTCGGTGACGCAATCGTTCAACACCACCACCTCCATGGGCAGGCTAACGTTGAACATCCTGCTGTCCTTCGCCCAGTTCGAGCGCGAAGTCACCGCCGAGCGCATCCGCGACAAGTTCCGGGCTTCACGCATGAAAGGCATGTGGATGGGCGGCTACCCGCCCTTCGGCTACAGGATTGAGAACCGAAAGCTGCTGGTCGAAGAGGATCACGCCGAACAGGTCCGCTGGATCTTCGGCCGGTTTCTGGAGATCGGTTCAGGTACGCAGTTGGCGCGAGAAGTTGCGGAGCGAAAAATCCGCACCTCGCGCGGAACGGTGATCGACAAGAAGTCGATCTACCGGATGCTCAACAACCGCACCTACATCGGAGAGGTCGTCCACAAAGGCAACAGCTATCCCGGCGAGCACGATGCGATCATCGACCGCGATGTGTGGGACAAGGTGCATTCCATCCTGCGGGAGAGCCCCCGCAAGCGCGCCGCCCGTACGCGCGCCGATACCCCTGCCCTCCTCAAGGGGTTGCTGTTTGGCCCCGACGGCGCGGCGTTTTCTCCGACCCACACCCGCAAGGGCGGCAGGCTCTACCGCTACTACGTCAGCCAGACCGTGCTCAAGCACGGTGCCGGATCATGTTCGGTGGGCCGCATGCCGGCGGGCGAGATCGAGGCGGCAGTCATCGACCAGCTCCGCGCCGTGTTCCGCCAGCCCGAGATCGTGGCCGGGACGTGGAAGGGTGCTCGCATCCATGCCGACGACATCACCGAGGCTGATGCCCGCGCCGCGCTGCACCAACTCGATCCGCTGTGGGAGGAACTCTTTCCTGCCGAGCAGGCGCGCATAGTGGCGCTGCTGGTTGAACGGGTCGACATCGGCACCGAGAGCCTGAATGTCCGGCTCCGCATCGACGGACTGACTGGTCTCGCGCGCGAGATGCGGGGCAGTGCCCTGGAGTGCGCCGCATGAACCACGGTACATCCTTGCCTGAGACCATCACGCTCCACGTCCCGTTCCGCATGGTGAAGCGTGGCGGTCGCAAGGAGATGCAGATGCCCGACGGCGCCACCCAGCCGCGCCGGACGGATAACACATTAGTGAAGGTGCTTGCCCGCGCCTTCCGCTGGAAACGGATGCTCGAATCTGGGGAGTTCGCCACCATCGCCGACCTGGCGCGTCAGGAAGGGATCAGCCGCTCCTACGTCACCCGCCTGCTCGGCCTGACCCTGCTCTCGCCCAGAATTGTGGAAGCCATACTCGATGGCAAACGCCAGGGTGGAAGCATCGATTTCCTCGAACCTGTCTCACTCCTCTGGTCGGATCAGGAAGCAGAAGTGGACACGTGGAAGACCATTTCTGAGCAGGCAATCGTCCCCGAGAACGAGAACTCCCCCGCGAGGTAGTCCGATAGCAGAACGTCGAGACTGCGCCTCCGTTCCGGACCTTCAGGTTGACTTGGTCGCTGCGTGGAAGCCGACATTGCTGCGGGATACGGATTGATTTGATTGCACCACGGGCAGATTCGAATCGATGAGCAGGGGCGAGTGCAGCAGCCAGTACCGGTCGCCGCTCGAGCACATCGGATCCCTTGCCGGTTTCCACCTCGGTGAAGGCGTCGAGAATATCGCAGCCCTGTGCTGCGGCGAACTGCTGGACGGCGGCACGCTGCGACTCAAGGCCCAGTCCTGAGCGACCCTGCCGCTGGGTCGAGACACGGTAGTAGGCAATTGCGCGCTGCAACATGGAATTGGCCCTGGGGTTCAGATGTCGCCGATCCTTGGCAGACTTTCGGAGGGGCGGCACCCCTATCGAGGTGGTGGGCTCGGAGTGAGCACTCCGCCAGCCGTCACGTCGCTTGGCTGTGTCCCTGCTGATGGTGTAGGAGGCGGCGGGCGGGTGACCGACTGGAACTTCTGGCGGTACCGCGCCGGGGTTACACCAGTTCGTCGCTTGAAGAGCCTTCGGAAGAAGGTTGGGTCCTCATAGCCGACCAGAAGGGCGATTTCCTCCACAGGAGCGTGCGTGGTCTCGAGGAGCTGTTTGGCCTCTTCGACACGGAGGGCCTGGACATAGTCGATCGGCGTATAACCGGTGGCGGACTTGAACCGCCGCTTGAAACTGCGCTCCGGGAGACCGGAGGATGCCGTCATCGTCGCCACGGGGGACGGTCGGGCGTAGTTGTCGGCAAGCCATTCCTGGCAGCGGCCGATCACGGCGTCCTCATGGCTGCGCGACCGACCCATCGCGGCGAAGGGAAGCTGGCCGCTCGAACGGTCACCAAGCAAGAAGACCTTGCAGATCCTGCGTGCCTCCTTCTCGCCGCAGAAGCGGGCGATCAGATAGAGCGCGAGGTCCTCCCAGGCAGCCGGGCCCCCTCCTGTGACAATTCGATGCTCCGGTCCCGCGGGGCAGAGGATGCGCTCTGGCCGCAGCAACACCTTCGGATAGCGCGATCGAAGGAGCTCGATGGCGCCCCAATGGGTGGTCGCTTCGATGCCGTCCAGCAGACCCGCCTCGGCCAGCAGCAGCGATCCGGTACAGACGGAGCATATCATCGCACCGGCGTCGAATTGTTCCCGAAGGAAGGCCGCTTCCCGTGCCCAGGCGGAGCCGTCGAAGTCTGGCGCCAGAGCAAGATCGGTAACGATGAGGACATCGGCCCTACTGACTTCTCCCAGCGCCTTCCCAGGGGCGATCGGCGGGCCGACGGGCGAGGCATAGGGCTGAGTGTCGCGCGCAACCATGCTGACTTCCAACCGGCGGCAAGCCGCTGGCTCGCCGGTCAGTTCAGTCCAAGCCGAGCCTACGGCCCGAAAGACCTCGAGCAGGCCGTAGAAGGTCGCCGGCGTTGTCTCAGGCAGCGCCAGCAGACTGACGGCGACCGGGGGCGGGGCGACTGGGCTCATGCTGCCAAGCTGGCACGAAAGCCCCGTTTCTGTCCAATTTGTCACTCGCGGTCGTACGCCGCGACACCTAGGCCTTCTCGTACTGAGGCAATCCTCAAGACGAGAAGGAAGAGACAGATGAAGACCTGGACCGAACTCCGAGATCGGAAGCATCTCACCGCGATCGCTGCGGCAGGCATTGCGGCGGCGGTGGCCTCGCAGGCTCCGGCGCTGGCGGACGACGCATTGACCCGGCGCGTGGATGCCGTGATCGACCGCTGGGTCGATGCCGAGCGCATAGTCGGAACCGTCGCCATGATCGCAAAAGACGGCGAGGTGATCTATCGCCGAGCCGCTGGGTTCGCAGACCGCGAGGCTGGCAAGCCCGTGGCGGAGGACACGATCTTTCGGCACGCGTCCATGACAAAGGCGATCGTTTCGGCGACGGCCTTGGCATTGATGGAGGAAGGAAGGCTCTCGCTGGACGACACGGTCGCGCAGTGGCTGCCCTACTTCACGCCGGCACTGCCAGACGGTCGTCGACCCGACATCACGATCCGCCAATTGATGACGCACACGTCCGGACTGAGCTACAGCTTCCTCGAGCCGGACGAGAGCCCCTACCGATCGGGCCTGATCTCGGAAGGGCTGGATGATACAGGGGCGCTGTCGCTTGAGGAGAGCATGCGCAGGCTCGCTTCAATCCCGCTGGTGTATGAGCCGGGAACGGAATGGCGGTACTCGCTGTCCACCGACGTGCTCGGCGCGGTTATCGAGGAAGTCTCCGGGATGACGCTTCCCGATGCGGTGGCTCATTACTTCATGGGACCGCTCGGCATGACGGATACGACCTTCCTCGTGAAAGACCCGGTGCGGCTGTCGGCGGCCTATCGCGACGGAGACGGCAGGGCGGTGCGAATGAATGACGCCGGAGACGAAATTCCGCTCGGAACCGGCGTGAGGGTCTACCCCGGACGCGCCACCGATCCGGACGCCCATCCATCAGGCGGCGGGGGTATGAGCGGCACGGCCGCCGACTACCTGCGGTTCCTAGAGGCGATCCGGACCGGCGGCGGGCCGATCCTTGAGGAGGCTTCCGCCCTGGCGTTCGGAAAGCACGTGATCGGGGAACTGCGGGCATGGACGGAGGGTGAAGGCTGGGGTCACAGCATCGGCGCCGCCGTGCTTCTCGATCCGCAGGCGGCCGCAACGCCGCAGACGGTAGGCACCTGGCAGTGGGGCGGGGCGCTGGGAAGCCACTGGTTCGTGGACCCGGCCGAGAAGTTGACGGTCGTCGTCCTGACCAACACCTCCGTCGCAGGCGTCATCGGCGAGTTCCCGGCTGAACTCCGCGACGCGATTTATGGAGTGGATGCCGAAGGCTAGAATGTCACTCCGGGCGGAGGCAAGGCCCTCCGCCCGCGGCAATTCGAAACATTTGGAGGTCCGGCATGGCGATCACATCCGACGCACGTATGCTGGTGCGCGCTTTCGTCGACGCGATCAACGAGAGGAACTGGCGTGCCGTCGGCGATGTCGTGACAGAGGACTTCCCCCGACACAGCGCCGCCGCTGGGGAGCGGCCGGTTCTCAGCCGCGCCGACCTGATCGAGTTCCTTCAGAGGGAGTTCGAAACCTTCCCCGACGCCGCGAGACGATCGAAGAAATGCTCGTGGATGGCAACAAGGTGGCCGTCCGGCACCGGTTTACCGGAACGCAGTTTGGCTACCTCGACGACCTTGCGCCATCTGGCAAGAGGCTGACTGCCGACTACATCGCGATCTACAGGATCGAAGACGGCAGGATCGCCGAAGTATGGGCGGAATGGGACAATCTGAGCGGATTGAGGCAACTCGGCCACTGGAAGCCATAAAGTATCCGAAGCCGTGGTGACTTGTGTAGTCGCCAACCTCCCAACTGACTCCTGCGATCACAACGCAATCGCCCGCTCTGCGAATCTTGCAAGCGCTTCAGTCGCTTCCTCTGTCATTGTCCGCAGGATCTCCGCCGCGGGCATCACCCGGTCGATGTTGCCCACGCTCTGTCCAGCGGTCAGACAAGTCTGCTCGATGTCTCCGTCGAAGTCCTGCGTGGGGAGGATCGCGCTGTATCGCGACAGCGGAATTCGCTGACCGTGGAGCAGCGTCGTTCCGACGGCCGCACTCGAGGCCTCGTGGACATCGTCGGCATGCCCGCCAATTGCCACACGCGCACCCTCGTTCAGGATCGCGCGCATCGGCTGGCCGGGCCACTCGGGTCCGTAGATGGACGTCAGGACCGTGTCGCCGACGTCGGCCTTGAGGGCGTGGTGCTTGTAGTCCGGGTGAGCCGCGGATTCCGCGGCAGCGAGGAAGCGGCTGCCGCACCAGACGGCGTCCGCCCCGAGCACGAGCGCCGCCGCCATGGTGACACCATCGACCACGCCTCCCGCCAGCAGCATCGGCAGGTCCGGATGGAGCCGCCGCAGCCGCGGGAACAGGGTCATGGAGGAGGCTTCGGAACGGTTGTGCCCGCCCGCCTCGGCACCCTGGACGATGAGCGCGTCGATGCCGAGCGCGACGGCGTCGTCGGCTTCGGCCACGCTTCCCACCTGGATCCAGACCTTCGTCCCGCTCGCCCTTATGCGCCGGACCTGCTCCGCGTCGGGCAGCGTCCAGAAGAAGATCACCAGCGCGACCCGCTCCTCAATCACGACGTCGATGTGTTCGCCGGTGACGAAGTCGCCGATGAGATCGACGCCGAACGGTCGGTCGGTGAGGCTGCGGGTCTCGCGAACGAGGTCGCGCAGGACGTCCGGCGGGCTGATGTCGCAGCCGATGGTGCCCAGCCCTCCGGCGTTGCTGACCGCCGCGGCGAGCTCGGGCCGGGCGATCATGGCCATTCCGGCATTGACGATGGGAGTCGCGAGACCGAAGTCGCGCGTGATGGGCGTTTCGAACATCTTTCAAACCTTTCAAACGGGAGAGGAGAGCCGGTCCGCGGGGCGAACCGGCTTTCCGTTGGCGCTCAGGCGCCGAGCGCCGGAACGGCGCCGATCTGCGACAGGAGCACCATCTCGTTGATGTGCAGCCAGGTCTCGGCGATGAGGCCGCGCTCCATCCGGTAGAGCACCATGCCGTCGAAGCGGATGCGCCGTCCGTCCGCCTTCACGCCGGCGAAGTCGCCGCTGAAGGTCGCATGGATCTCCCAGCGCGCGGACACGTGGGTTTCGTCCGCCACCAGCGCATGGACGGTCCAGTCCATGTCGGTGAAGGATTGCCGGAACACACGGAAGAACGTCTTGTAGCTCTCGTGATCGTCGATCGAGAAGCCCGGGAAGCCGTGGCAGGTGATCTTTTCCGCAACCGTCTCGTCGATGATGTTAACGTCCGCGATGTTCCGCGAGTGCGTCCCGGCGAGGAAGCGCTCCACGGTGCGGCGGTTGATGTCGATGATGCTGTCGTTTCTCATTCTCTGGTCCTTTCATGCGTTGGAGGTCGCCGACGGCCGGGCCGCACCGGCCGCTCCGGCGCACGTGGTCCCAGGCCGCCCGCGAGGGCGACTGGCTTGCGTCGGCAATGGCGAGGTCAGTTTCTATCGTCGCATCCAGGTGCGACGGCGGCAGTTCCGGTTCAGTCCGGAAGTCCGTGGACGCGGTTGTGGATCGCGCCACGCGAGATGCCGATGTCCTTCAGCATGTGATCCGGCATCGCGGCGAGTTCGCGCTCGGCACGGCGCAGTTCCGCCTGCCGGTCCAGCGCGGCAAGGCCGTTCAAAACGGTCCCGGCGATGGCGGAGCCGACAGCCAGCAATGCGGCTGACGCGCGCGAGACCGGACTTCGGCGACACGCCCGGACGAGTTCTAGCGTGGTCATGGGACTTGTCCTTTCTTCCTGATGGTGTCGTTATGCAAAGGCGGCTTCGAGGTGCTCGATGGCGAGCGGATCGATCGCGCTGTTGGGTCCGCGGCAGTAGGCGCGCTCGATGTGACCGGTCAGACGCCGCACCCCGCAGCGCGCGAGCGGCAAATGCCCGGACAGCACGAATTCGGGGTCCAGGCGCTCGATGCTTCTGAGCGTCCGGCCAAGCGTTGCCTGGTTGGCCGTGGTCAGCCATGGCGCGTCGATCGACGACCAGCCGACCAGGCCGTCGCGAAGCGCTTCATCGTCCACGGCATCGATTTCGTCGGCTGTGTCGGGCAGCAGCGCACCAAAACTGTCGGCTGCGAAGAAGACCTGGTCCGTGGCATCGAAGAGGCCGATCGTCTCCGGCGCATCGTAGTAGGGCGGCCGCAGCGGCACGAGACTGCGGTCGGCGAGGTCGAGGCGCTCTCCCGGCTCCAGCAGATGGACGCGCGAGACGTCCAATCCCGCGAGGTTCATCTTGCCCATGCCGAGGAAGTTCGTGACGACCCTGGCGTTCGGCGCCCGCTCCAGCACGCCGCCGAGATTGCCGACATGGTCGGCATCCATGTGGGAGAGCCAGATCCACCGAAGGTCTTCCGGATCGATCTCTTGCTCCAGCGCATCCATGAACTCCGAACCGAGCGCGGCAAGCCCGGTGTCGACGAGGACCGGCTCGGAGCCCTTCAGGAGGAAGCTGTTGACGGGCAGCGCGCCCATTGCAGGCACGGGCAGCCAGGACGGCAACGCCGTCCATTGCGGGGTGACCCGCTGGGCGGGGTGCATTGTCGGGTGTTCAGGGGCAGGCATCGAAATCTCCTTATTCAGTGAACGTATATGTTCACTGAATTCTCGATACGCACATCGATCTGACTTGTGAACAGTTGATTGAACACCTATGTTCATCGAATGGAGAAGAAGCGATCCTACCGAATGTCTGAACGCGCGCGATCGCAGGAGGAAACCCGCCTCAAGATCGTGGAAGCGACCATGCACCTCCACGAAGAGATCGGTCCCCGGGCCACCACCATCAGCGCGATCGCCGAGAAGGCCGGCGTGCAGCGGCTCACGGTCTATCGCCACTTTCCGGATGAGACCGCCGTATTCCAGGCCTGCACATCGCATTGGCTGGGTCTCAATCCCCCGCCCGATCCGGCTTCGTGGAACTCCATCGAGGACCCGTGGCAGCGGTTCAGGACCGCACTTGGTGCTCTTTATGCCTACTTTTCCCGCACGCGGCGCATGTGGTCGGTCTCGCATCGCGATGTAGCGGACGTTCCCGCACTACAGGCCCCGATGCAGGCGTTCTTCGGTTTTCTGGAGACGGTTTCGAAGGATCTTGCGGCCCGCTTCCC
>CATMOC010000040.1 GCA_950071955.1 uncultured Mesorhizobium sp.
CGCATGGGCCGCCGGCTCCCCGAAGTCGCCATGGCCGGCCATCAATTCGCCGATCGCGCGTACGGAAAGCTCGCCCCGGGCGGACGGCCGCGAAAGGCGCCCCTTCGACATGACGATGATGCGGTCCGAGAGCGCCAGAACCTCGTCCAGGTCTTCCGAGATCAGCAGGATCGCCGCGCCGCGACCCCGCGCCTCGAGCAGCTTCGAGTGGACGTAAGCGACCGCGCCGATGTCGAGCCCGCGCGTCGGCTGGCTGGCGAGGATGATTTTGGGATCGCCGTCGAACGCCCGCCCGAGGATGAGCTTCTGCATGTTGCCGCCCGAAAGCAGCCTCACGCGCGCATCGGGGGAGGGGCACTTGACGTCGTAATCCGCGATGATCGCCTGCGCGAATTCCTGGGCGGCCCTCCAGTCGATGAAGCCCATGCGGCTGAAGCGGCGGGACCGGTAGCGTTCGGAGATGACGTTTTCGGTGACGCTCATGTCGCCGATCATGCCGGTCGCATGGCGGTCTTCCGGGATGCGGCCTATTCCTTGCGCCAGCGCGGCGCCGGGAGACCAGCGCCTTGCCGGCTCGCCTCCGAAGAGGATCGAGCCGCGCTCCGGCTGCGCGGTTCCGGCGAGCAGCGCTGCCAGCGCCGCCTGGCCGTTGCCCGATACGCCGGCGATACCGGTGATCTCGCCCTCCCGCAAGGCGAGCGATATGCCGTCGAGTGGCGCACCACCCGAGCGGCCGCGTGTTGCGACGCCTGCGAGTTCAATGACCGCGGCGCCCGGCGAATGCGGCACGACGGCCGGCATGGTGACTTCCTCGCCGACCATCATCGCCGCCAGTTCGGCGCGATTGGTCTGCGACGTCCGTCGTTCGCCGGCAAGCGCGCCCGAGCGGAGCACCAGAACGCGGTCGCTGACCGCCATGACTTCCTGAAGCTTGTGCGAGATGAAGATGATCGAGAGCCCGGTAGCCACGAGTTTCTTCAGCGTGGCGAACAGCGCCTCGGTCTCCAGCGGCGTCAGGACCGCCGTCGGTTCGTCGAGGATGAGAATGCGGGCCTCGCGATAAAGCGCCTTCAAGATCTCGACGCGCTGGCGCTCGCCCACAGACAGATCGGAGACGATCGCCTCCGGATCGACGTCGAGGCCGAACGCGCGCGACATCTCACGGACGCGCTGGACCGCGCCCCGCCGATCGAACCGTAGCGCCCAGAGGCTCTGGGTTCCGAGCGCGATGTTTTCCACGACCGTCATCTGGTCCGCCAGCGTGAAGTGCTGGTGGACCATTCCTATACCGGCGGCGAGTGCCGCGCGCGGGTCGCCCGGCGGAAGCTTTCTCCCGAAGACCTCGATATCCCCTTCGTCCGCCACGTAGTGGCCGAAGAGGATGTTCATCAGCGTCGTCTTTCCCGCGCCGTTCTCACCGAGCAGCGCGACGACCTCGCCGCGCGCCAAGTCGAACCCGATACAGTCATTGGCGGTGAGCGGCCCGAAGCGCTTGGTGATACCGGCGAGGCGCAGAACGGGTTCAGCTCTGTTCACGACGAGCCCCAATCAATGTCAATCCGGCCCCGCCGAGGGACCCTGCCAATTGTCCGGCTGCTGGATTGGTTTGGTTCGGAAACGCTTCGGACGCAGGAAATACAGTACCGCCGCCAGAAAAACGAGCAGCAAAGCAGCGACACGAAGCCAACCCTGCCAGTCCATCCACCAACCTCCTCGGGTTTCAACGGCAAGTCCGGGCATGGTGGTGCTCGACGGCCGACGGTGAGGGGGGTGCTTCCACCGACCGCTCAGTTGGATTTCGGTTCGCTGTCGTCGATCTCGACCGTGTAGTCGCCGGCCTTGATCGCGGCTTCGCGCTCTTCGACGAGCTTCATCGCATCCGAAGGCACCTTGCCCTCGAAGGTGCCCAGCGGCGCGAGCGAGGAGCCGCCTTCCTTCATGAAGGAGTAGACGCCATAGTCTTCCGCCTTGAACGTGCCGGCCTTGACCTTCTCGATAGCGGCGTCGAGCGTCGGCTCGAAGTGCCACAGGGCCGATGCCACGACGGTCTCGGGATAGTCGGCCTGGGTGTCGATCACGTTGCCGATGGCCAGGATGTCGCGCTCCTTGGCGGCGTCCGACACGCCGAAGCGCTCGGCGTAGAGGACGTCGGCCCCGGCGTCGATCTGCGCGAACGCGGTCTCCTTGGCCTTCGGCGGATCGAACCAGGAGCCGATGAAGGCGACCTGGAACTTCGCGTCGGGTGCCATCTCGCGCACGCCGGCCATGAAGGCGTTCATCAGCCGGTTGACCTCGGGGATCGGGAATCCGCCGACCATGCCGATGTTCTTGGATTCGCTCATCGCCCCGGCGATGATGCCGGTCAGGTAGGAGGCGTCCTGGATGTAGTTGTCGAACACGGAGAAATTCGGCGTGTCGTCCTGCGGCTTGAAGCTCGATCCCATCAGGTAGGCGGTCTCGGGATAGTCGCGCGCCACCTGCCGGGCGGCGTCCTCGACGCCGAAGACCTCGCCGATGATCAGGTCGTTGCCCGCCTCCGAGTACTCGCGCATGACGCGCTCGTAGTCGCTGTTGGAGACGTTCTCGGAGAAGACGTATTCGATGTCGCCGCGTTCGGCCGCTGCGTTGGCCGCCTTGTGGATGCGGCTGACCCACTGCTGCTCGACCGGCACGGTGTAGATCGCGGCGACCTTCAGCTTGTCCTGGGCTTGCGCCGGGCCGTACAGGCCGGTCGTGGCGAGAAGCGCCGCGCCCAGCACCGAGGACTGGATCAGACGACGGCGGGAAATGGCGGCAAGGCTCGTTTCGAAAGGTATCTCAGACATCGTTCGCGCTCCTGTTTGACCAGACGGTAAAGAGAGTTTCGGACACTGACAAGAGAGTCTGCCGCTACGGAACTCAGAACCGCGACAACACCACGCCGGCGCCGACGAGGAGGACCGCGACGACCCGCTGCCAGGCGATCTCGCGCACCGGGATTCCGAACAGGCCGAATTGGTCGACCATGAGGGAGGCGAGGAGTTGTCCCAGGATAAGGGCCGCGATCATCGTCAGGACGCCGAGCCGGGGAACGCTCCAGAGCGCCGACCAGACATAGAAGGCTCCAAGCGCGCCTCCGGTGATCATCCAGGGCTGGACGGAGCGGAACATCGCTGCATTGGGCAGCGATCCGCGTGCGAACATAACCAGCGCCAGGACGACCAGTCCGCCGCCGAACGATATCATCGTTGCGAGGACGGTGTCGTTCAGCGCCCGTCCGAGGGCGGAGTTGATGGGCGACTGGACGGCGAGCGCCACGCCGCCGGCGAAAGCCACCGCCAGGGCCAACCAGAATGGGCCCATCCTACCCGACTTCCGCGACTGTTGCGTTCATAACTCTCGCCCGCTCGATCAACTACACCATCGCCGAATACACGTCCGACCGATGGGCGCACAATCCCGCTGCGCTGCATTAGGTCAGACACCGTGCGAGCTGTCGATTTCCTCGTCGAGGACACCCTCCACGTAGAGGGCGCGCACCAGCGCGTAGGCGGCGACCGTCAGCGGGCCGGCGAGAAGGACGCCCACGACACCGACAGTGCTCCCATGGCCACCACGGACAACATGAACAGCGCCGGCGGAACGGAAACGACCCCGCGCTGGACGAGCGGCGTGATCAGGTTCGATTCGACCTGCTGGACGGCGACGTAGAGCAGCACGGACCAGAACAGCGTATCGACACCTTGCGCGGAGGCGACGAGAAGCCCCGGAATCGCGCCGACGACGGGACCTGCCAGCGGCACGAATTCCGTCAGGAACGCGATAAGGGCGAGCGCCAGAGGCGCGGGCAGGCCGAGCCACCATGCGCCGAGGCCCACCAGCCCGCCCACGATCGACATCGACAGGAGCTGGGCAATAAGCCAGAGCTTCAATCCGTGCCCCGTCCGCTTGAGCGCGATGCGCGCGCGGCGATGCTGGGCCGGAGGTACCAGAAGCACAACATCCTCGCTGTAGAGCGAAGGCTTGTTGGCAACGAAAACCCCCGCGACCACGATCAGGACCAACCCGGTGAGTACTAACGCGACGGTGCCCGCCATGGAAAGGACGTCGCGCCATATGCGGCCGAAGATCGTGCTCTGGATGTCGTTCAGTTCGCCGAGCGAATCGGGCAGGGAAATGCCGTAGCGGTCTTCGAGCATCCGGATCGCTTCCGGCACCCTTTGCGGGAGTTCGGATGACTGCGTCCGGATCTGCGGCCAGGCGAACCATCCCAACCCTCCGAGCAGGAGGAGGATGACCACCACGGCGATCGAGACCGCCATGCGGTGGCTGACCGGCACTAGGCGGCGAACGAGTTCGCCCGCTGCCACCAGGAGCGCCGCCACGACGATCGCCGCGAAACCGATAACCACGGTATGTCGGAGCTACCAGAAGAGAAATGCGAACGAAGCGACGAGAACGGCGATGACGCATTTGCGCGCGAAATCGCCCATCTGTTCCTCATGGCCGACGCCGCCGGATTCATCCCGCATTTGAATTCCTTACTGCGGTACACATGAAAAGGAGGCCTCCGGCGCGATGCCTGGAGACCTCCCCATGCCAACTATTGAAGGGCGGATCCGCAAACGCCCTCCGGCCGGCAATCACTGCACGCCGAAGCGGTCGTAATCGAGGGGTTCGTTGTCGACCACGTCCGCCCGGTCGTAAGGCATGTCGTAGTACGGACGACCCGCAGACCAGCCCCGACCGTAGTAAGGGTAGGCATAGGGACCGCTGACGCCGTAACCGGCATCGGGACTAACGACCACCGCCTGGAGCTGACCATCACGGATGATCAGGTCGTTGACGTAGCCGTAATTCGAGTAGCCGTCGGCTTCGCCGTCACGCACGCGGGCATAGTCGCCCATGAGGTCGGTTGCCCGGAAGAGGCCGGGCGAGGTTTCGAGGTCGTCATCGACCACTTCCACACCCTGCGCATCGGTGGGAGTCAGGTACCCGGTCTTCCAGGTGCTGTAGTCCTCGACGTTTTCTTCCGTGACCGGAATGATGATCTGGCCTTCTACGCTGTAGTTGACCTGATCCCACGGGACGTTGATGTGGGTGTCGAACATGTCCCAGAAGCCGCCGACCTCGGCCACCAGCGAGACAACACGGCCGTCATTCGTGAATACGACGTTCTCTACGCTGCCGATTTCCTCGCCGGTCGGCCCGTAGACCTCCATCTCGTCCATCATCTCGTCGACGCTCACGCCACCGAGATAGAGATCCTCGGCGCGCCAGTCCGCCATGGAGATCACCTCCTGCGGCGTGATGGTCTGACCGACGGCGGAGGTCTCTTCGTCACCGATTCCGGCCTGCGCCATGTCGCCCATCATGTAGGTGTCGGAATAGGCGCCATATTCGTCCTGATTGACCATCGCGTTCCTGTCGGTGTCGTAGACCCCGTAGAGCGCGGTGTGGAAGGTCTGCCAGTCGACCCCTTCGTCCCCGACATTCCAGTCGTCGAGCGCGGCGGACTGCTGGAGACCAGCCGTGAATTCGTCCTCGTCGAGGAAGGCATCGCCGTTCCGATCGAGGTCGGCATATGCCACCTCATCGTCGTCGCCGAACCAGCCGAGCCAGCCTTCGCCGAACTCGTTCTCCGAAAGCATGTCGTCACGATCACGATCCCAGGATACGTAAAGACCCCGATAGAGCTCGTCCTCGGTCAGCCGCTGATCCTTGTTGGCGTCCCAGGACTGGAAGGCGCCCTGACTCACCTGTTCGAACTCGCGGTCCGACAGCTCGAGGTTGCCGTCCTGGTCGATATCGCTGAATGTCCATTCCGCGGCGGCGAATGCGGATCCCGCGCCTAGCGTCATCAGCAGTGCAAGTGCCGTAGAAGTATTGGCGATTCTCATGTCGCTCTCCCTTCGTTTCTGATTGTTACATTAGCGGAACCCCTGTCCCGGTCGCATGTTCCGAGAAAAAGCCGAATCGGAAGGAGAAAATCAGGATGGTGCGCATACGCGTCGCAAGACACCTCAAGAGCGTCGAATGGGAGATCATCCTTGCCTTGCTGGTGCCGGCCGCGGCTGCATGGGGCATGATCGAACTCGCCGGCGAGGTGCTCGAAGGCAGCACCGCGGCCATGGATGAGAGGATACTGCTGGCGTTCAGAAGCGCATCGGATCTCGGCGACCCGCTCGGCCCGGACTGGCTGGAAGAGATGATGCGGGACTTTACCGCCCTTGGCGGGGTCGGCGTCCTGACGCTCATCACCTTCGCGGCGGCCGGCTATCTCTTAACGATCGGCAAGAAACATGCCGCGCTCGCGGTCCTCCTGGCCGTCGGCGGCGGCATCCTCATCAGCACGCTGGTCAAGGAATTCGTCGACAGGCCGCGTCCCGATCTGGTGTCGCATGGTTCGTATGTAACGACCGCGAGCTTCCCGAGCGGTCATTCCATGATGGCCGCGACCGTTTATCTCACCTTGGCTGCGATGCTGGTGCGGGTGCAGCCTCTTTGGCGTACGCGTCTGCTCATCCTCTGCTCGGCGGTGTTCGTCGTCCTTCTGGTCGGCTTCAGTCGCGTCTATCTCGGCGTGCACTGGCCCACCGACGTACTCGCGGGCTGGAGCGTCGGGGCCGGCTGGGCGATCGGTTGCTGGTTGGTTACGCTGTGGTTGCAGCGCCGCGGAGCGGTCGAACCGGAGGCGAACATGCCGCAAAACTCGGTGCCACCGGTCCGATGATACGGCATCCCGCCCAATGATACCGCGAAGAACTTACTCGTCTGCGGGCAGCGGTTCGATCGCCGGCTCGGCCGGCACGCGACGCGGCGGAGGCGTCGCACCGACCGCTTCGCCTTCCGGCACGCCTTCGATCGCCACACCCTCGTTCTTGTCGACCGGGGAATAGCCGGGAATCTCGCCGCCGGTGGTGGCCTGCGGCGTGAGATCGCGCTGGGTCGTCGTCTGTTCAGCCGGCTGGACGCTGTCGATCAGGTGATCCTCGGATCTCTCGGGCAGAAAGGTGTCGCCAACGGCCTCGGTGTCGTCCTCCCCGCATGCGGTCAGCGGGAGGGCCAGCGCAAGCGCTAGGGCGGAGACTTTGAGTGTGCTGCAAAGCGTCGTCATCGTTCTTCCTGTCGAATTGAATGTTCGCCGCCGCTCATGGCGACGGGACGTTCGTGTAGACGGTCACGATGCCGTCTGCGGAGTAGGTGGCGGCGGTCACGTCGGAGATCGGGACGTTCCTTTCGCGAAGTGCCGCCTCGAACATCTCGATCGCTTCCATCGCGGTGCGTACTTCCGCGAAGCCGTCTTCGGTGTTCCTCAGGATGTCCTGAAGCACCTGCAACTCGCGCCCCTCGAAGTCGGCGAGGCTCACGATCTCCATGGTCCGGAAGGGCTGCGACCCGCGGATTTCCTCGGCGCTGAGACTGTTCTCGCGCAGGTCGACGATGATGTCGCGCGCCACAGGAAGGGTCTGCGCCTGCAATGCGCCTGTGCCGCCCGCACTCGCGATCACACCGGCCAATGCAACTACTCTGATGGTTCTTCCCATTGCTGGTTAATCGCGACCTTGGCGGAAGTTTCCCGCATCACGGCCGCGCCTCTCGCTTTGCTGATCGTTTCCTGCCGCGATAACCTCCTGCCGGATGCATTGTTCCGGTGCGGACGGACCTGTCACGATCCGTCGCGCGGAATGATGCTCAGGTTTCCGCCGACTTCGAGGACCGCGAATTCGATCTGATCCAGGCGCATCAGCCCATGCTGCTGGCGGGCTGCTTCCAGTATGTCGGCGATGTTGACGCGCGAGCGGCGCAGCGCCTCCGGATCAGGACGGCCGCGGCTGACCAGGACGGTCGGGCTGCCGTCGATGAGCAGTGCGGCGCTACTCGACCACTGCTTCACATAGGACAACAGGATGTCGGCCGTGAAGAGCGTGACGATGAGGACGAAGGCATTCGTCACTGAGAAATCGTCCCCCAGAAGCGCCTGCTGCGTGGTCTCCGCGATGATGAGGAGAAGGACGAAGTCGAAGGGTGTCACCTGCGCCATCGAGCGGCGACCCGAAAAGCGTGTCACGATCAGGAGTACGAGGTAGACTGCCAGTCCGCGAAACACGGTTTCCATTCGCTCCTCCTAGGGAAGGACGATGGTGGAAAGCTCCGCCGTCGCCCCGTCGAGGTCGATGCGATAGCGGGCGATGCCGGGACGGGTCGGGGTCACGTCGAGCCTCACATCGTGCGGTCCGCCCCCGAGCGCGTCAAACTGCATCCGCATCCCGTCCTGCGCCATCGCGCTGCGGAAAGGGGTCGGACTGACGTTCTGGATGCTGAAGCGGTCTAGGAAGCTCCGGCCGAGCGTAAGTATGTGCGTCTCGCCTTCCCTGTCGAAGACGATGGTGAAGTCGTCGGCCGTTTGCCAGCGCGAGATTTGCGGGAAATCGATATCGCCGGTCTGCAGCTTGTTGCTCCCGTGGTCGAGGAAGCCGCCGCCGTGGCGCAGTCCGGCAATTGCAAGCAGGATGATGGCGCCGAAGACGATCCAGGCGGCGCGCTCGGCGGTCCAGAATCGACGCTGGAAATCGCGGCGCTCCTCGATCTGCAGCCCGTCCTCGCGTATCGGCGGTACCTGCAGGTCGTTGGAAGACATAGTGTGCATCTCCGAGTGCGCACAAGAACGCGTCGAACTGCCGCTTCGTTCCTGGAAATGCTCCACGCTTGCCCTTGCGGCACTCGGCGATTACCAGTGGTTGTTGTGCCACGCGGACACTGCGGGTGACGGACGAAGGGGCCAGAGGACTTCTGAGAGGGCGGAGGCATGTGCTGCCGATCTCCCGAACCGTTCCGCCGCCGGGGAAGAGCGCGCATGAGTGGCGCCGCTCAGGGCCGTGCTCTGGAAAAAACCTTGAAACCTTTTGCGGGAAAAGACGTTGGGAACGTTGGGGCGGAAAATAACAATCAAAGAAGAACCAGTTTGGTCATGCGTAACACGCTTGCCGCCTCGCGGATCAGTTCCGACAAGCCTTGCGGCTCGGTTGTGACGTGAACGGGCAAGGCGCCTTCACGTCCGGCCCGACGGACGACGCAGGCGAGGTGTGGAAGTTCGCCGAGTTCCTGCAGGGTCTGCCGGTTGCCGTCTACACGACCAATGCTTCCGGAACGATCGTCTTCTACAATGAAGCTGCCGCCGATCTGTGGGGCGTACGCCCGGGGCCCGGGGAGGGCCGCTGGTGCGGCTCGTGGCGGATGTGGACGTCCGACGGCCAGCCCCTGGCCCACGACCAGTGCGCCCTTGCGCTGGCGCTCAGCGGTCGCGGCGACGGGCGGTGGGAGAAGGCCGTCATCGAGCGTCCGAACGGCTCGAGAGTACCTTTTGCGGCTTACCCCACCCTGCTGCGCCGCCCGAGCGGTGCGATCTACGGCGCGGTCAACACGCTCATCGACCTTACGGACCAGGAGCGGGCGGGCGCGATGGGAATTCGCCTCGCCGCCATCGTGGAGTCGTCGAGCGACGCTATCATCAGCAAGAACCTCGACGGTGTCCTGACCAGCTGGAATCGGGCAGCGCAGTCGCTGTTCGGATACACGGCCGAGGAAGCGATCGGCAAGAATGTCACCATGCTCATTCCCTCCGACCGCTTGGACGAGGAAACCGAGATCATCGGCAAGATTCGGCGTGGCGAGAGCATCAAGACCTACGAGACGATCCGCCAGCGGAAGGATCACAGATTCGTTCCCGTGTCGCTCACCGTCTCCCCCGTTCGCGATGCAGGCGGGCGGGTCATCGGGGCCTCGAAGATCGTGCGCGATATCAGCCAGCGGGTCGAGAGCGACCGCCGAATGCGGCTTCTGCTGCGCGAGCTCAACCATCGTGTGAAGAACCAGTACGCGGTCATCCTGTCGATGATCCGGGAGACCAGGAAGCGCTCGCGCGATCCGGAAGAATTTGAGCGGCTGGTCCGGGACCGCATCATGGCGCTTTCGGCCTCCCACGACCTGCTGGTATCCGACGACTGGAAGGGCACGACTATCTTCGAACTGTTGATCGCGCAGCTTCGTCCCTTTGCTCCAGAAGAGCGGGTCGTCATCTCGGGACCGCCGATCCGCGTGAAGCCCAACGTGGTCCAGCATCTGGGAATCGCGTTCCACGAGCTTGCCGCCAATTCCGCGATGTTCGGCATCCTGTCTCAGCCGACGGGCGACGTGAAGGTCGAGTGGAAGTCGATGAGGGCATCGGACGGCGCGGAACGGTTCCAATTGACCTGGACCGAATCCGGCGCGCCGGCTCCCGTGACCGCTGGCGAGAAGGGTTTTGGAACCGGCGTGCTCCGGCGCGTCGTGCCAGAGGCGCTGGGCGGGGTCGGCTCGTTCGAATTCGGGACCGAGGGCGTGGTCTGGCAGCTCGACGCGCCTCTGGACGAGATCGTGGCCGACCCGGAAGACGACAGGCCGACGCGGGAGTTCTAGCCCGGGACAGGCATCTTCACGTGCGCGAACGGACGCTGAAGGTGAGTCCTGACGCAGGCCACCGCCGTTCCCTATACCCCGCCTGTGCAAGAGCCGGAGCGGCTCCCGGACGAAAATCCCGCCCGAACCGGTACGAGGACGACAATCCGCCGAGGCACGCGGCAGGGCGCGGTTAGGTGAACCCCTAATCCGCCCGATCACCGCCTTCTGCTTTTCCACCCCCGGAACCATGGGAGTGAATCCACCGTTTGTCGTTCGAATGGCGCAGCATTCCCGCAGGGCGGACGTTGCGGCTCAGGTGGAGCTCTACGATGGACAGAATCCTACAGACGCTGGCGGCCGCGGCACTGGTGAGCGCTGCGGCGCTTACCCCGGTCGCTTCCCAGGATGACGATGCCTCCGACGTAGCGGGCGATCCGTGCGTGGCCGGGCAGGACGACAAAGGCGGCGAAGGTCATGACAACACGACTGCCGACGCCCAATCGCTCACCGAGAAGCTCGACCGTTGCGGCAGCGTGCTCGAACCTCCGGCGGTTGGGGATAAGGAACTCATCGAACCGGCTCCCAGCGTAGGCACCACGCCGATCATTCCCCCCAGTGCCCTGCCGGATGAACAGCCGCCTGAAGAGAACGGCGACTGAGCGCGGCGGCCGGCCTGGCATGTCGCGGCTTCGCGTCCTCACCTACAATGTGCGGCGATGCCTGGGCGTCGACGGTATCATGTCGCCTGCCCGCATCGCCGCTGTGATCGCGGAAGCCCAGCCGGACATCATCGCGCTTCAGGAACTCGACGTAAGACGCCTCCGAAGCGGCGGCGTCGATCAGGCCGAGGAGATCGCGCGCGAACTTGGAATCTCCTTCGTTCACTTCCACCCCGCCTTGCGCGTCATGGAGGAAGAGTACGGGGATGCAATCCTCACCGCCCGCCCATCGCGCGTAATCAAGGCGGGGGCCTTGCCGGGGCTTCCGGGTCGACCACGGCTGGAACCGCGCGGTGCCCTGTGGGCCGCGGTCCAGGTCGGTGGAACGGAGGTCAACGTTATCAATACCCATCTGGGAATGCGGCGGCGAGAGCGGTGGATGCAGGCGGAAATGCTGCTGGGCGACGAGTGGCTGGGCAGCGAGGCCTGTCAGGCGCCGCTCGTCCTGACGGGCGATTTCAATTCCTTCCCGCAAGGCCGCGTCTATGGACTGCTTTCACGCAGGCTGCGGGACGCTCATCTGATTGGCTCGACGATGACACGTCCGAGCGCCACCTTTCCCACGCAATGGCCGGTCTTCAGGATCGACCATGTGTTCGTCAGCGACGATGTGGAGGTGGTTTTCGCCGGAACCCACCGTAGCGGCACGAGCGCGCTTGCGTCGGATCATCTTCCACTCGTCGCGGATCTGCGGCTGCCCGGGAGCGATCAGACCTCCGGCGTCGCTTAGTACCGTCGACGACCGCATCGCGCTCTCCGTCAGTTTGCAAAAATGGCGCGGGATCGCTCCTGGGGTTCGGACGTTTTGCTGCTTTGCAATGGGATCGATCGTTTGACTGACATCTCCGAAGACATAAGCTTTCCCGAGGCAACCGACGGGCAGCACAAGAGCAAGGGCTGGACAGGCCGTATCCGCAACCTGCGGCCACCGCTCGGTCTGGACTGGTCGACATGGTTCGGTATTGCGGCGGTCCTGCTTGCCGCATTCCTGCTCTATCGCACCCTGAGCGGCTACAGCCTTCAGGAAGTCGCCGCTTCGATCGGGACGATCCCCGGCTGGCGGCTGGGCGCGGCACTGGGCTTTGCCGCCGCGAGTTATGTCTGCCTGACCTTCTTCGACTACCTTGCGCTGCGTTACGTGAAACATCCGCTGCCTTATCCAAAGGCGGCCATTGCCTCGTTCTCGGCACTCTCCCTGGGCCACAGCATCGGCTTTTCCGGTCTCAGCAGCGGCGCCATACGATATCGGTACTATTCGCGGTGGGGCCTTTCCGTCGGCGATGTCGCGAAACTCGTCTTCTTCTGCGGCACGACGGTGGCACTCGGGATGATCGCCCTCGGCGGAATCGCCCTGCTGCTGGAGAGCGACGCCGCGACCGAATTGACCGGCTTCAGCCGCGCGGGGGTGGTCGCTCTCGGTATGGCCTGCGTGGGGATGCTGGCGATCTATCTCGTCCTCGCGGCCAGAATCCGGGAGCCTTTCAGGTTCCGCAAATGGGAGATCGAGATGCCGTCCCTGCGGCTCGCCCTGGCGCAGGTCGGCATCGGAGTGGCGAACTTCGCCTGCGTCGCGGCCTGCCTGCACCAGACCGTGAGCGCCTTCGCAGAGGTTCCTTACGTGACCGTCGCGGCGGCCTTCATCATCGCCAATACCGCGGCGCTGCTCGCGCACGTACCCGGGGGGCTGGGTGTGATCGAGACCGTGGTGGTACACCTGATTTCAGAGAAGGGGATGATCGCGGCCGTACTGGTGTTCCGGTTCACCTATTTCCTCATGCCGCTGATGGTTGGCGCGGCTGCGTTCGGCATTTCCGAACTCGTTTTCAGGCGAAAGCCGGCCGCGTTAGCGGCCTAGCTTGCGCTTGCGCCAGTATCGGTCCCAGAGGCGAAGGATGCGGAAGGGGCGGCTCGGGTCGAGCAGCTTCGTCCCCCACACCGGATTATCCGGACCGTCGTCATGCATGGCCTCGAAGGGCAAGAGGCAGCGCTCGCCGACGTTCAGGCTTTCGATGGCCGCGATGAGAGTGCCGTTTTCCTCCACCGCGCGGCCGAAAGCCAACGGATCGGAGCCGACATGCTCGGCAAGCAGACTGTCCCGGATGGACGCGATCGCCCGGCGATGTTCCTCGTCCGCGCCTTCAATCGCAAGGTCGCATTCGGTGTCGAGGCCTAT
>CATMOC010000041.1 GCA_950071955.1 uncultured Mesorhizobium sp.
AGAACTTTTCGGATGAGCCATAGTTGCATGAATAGTGTGGAATCTTCAGTCGAGCCATCCTTCGGTGTCAGAGCGAAGACTCCCAGCGGCAGCCATTCCACCTTGTCTGGATCGACTTCCGGCACGGCGGCAGCGATGCCCTGGGCTTGCTCGGCGTACTGTTCAGCGATGGCGACGACCTCGCCGTTGCGAACGGTCACGTAAAATCGAGTGCCTGCCCCAAGTCCGAGTTCCTCGCGCACATCCTTCGGGATGGTAAGCTGACCCTTGGACGTCATCGTAGTATAAGCGCCCATATGTCTTACTCCCGGGATTTTTTCCTACGAAACGAGAATAGTAAGAACCAGCGCCGCGCACAACCGCTATCGCGCCAGTTCCTTCAGCCCCAGCCGGATCAGCTTCGCCGAATCCGCCCCTTCACCCGCCGCCTTCATCGCAGCCGCGATCGCGTTCGCCGCAACGTCGCGCGAATAGCCGAGGTTGGTCAGTGCCGAGACGGCATCGGCCACCGGGGCCGGCGCCACGCCATCGCCGAGTTCCTGCTTCAGGCCCATCGTGCCGGATGCGGGGCCCGAATAGGCCGGCGCCTTGTCGCGCAGTTCGGTGACAATGCGCTCGGCCACTTTCTTGCCGACGCCGGGCGCCCGCGCCACCATCGCCACATCGCGCAGCGCGACCGCGTTGGCGAGTTCGGATGCCGACAGCGTCGACAGCACCGCCAGCGCGACCTTCGCGCCGACGCCAGGGACGTTGTTCTGCAGCAGCCGGAACCACTCGCGCTCGAGCGCGGTGGCGAACCCGTAGAGCCGGATCATGTCCTCGCGCACGTAGGTCTCGATGAACAGCGTCACCGCCTCGCCGACGCCCGGAAGACTGGCCAGGGTCCGCGTCGGGCAGAAGGCGACGTAGCCGACCCCGTGCACGTCCACCACGCAGTGATCCTCGGCAATCTCGTCCAGCGTCCCCTTGAGCTTGCCGATCATGGATATGTCTCTGGAGCGATGATCTCGAGGGATGGGAAATAGGTGGCGTAGCGCCTGGAATCGCGGGTGAGAAGCGCGTGCCCTTCCACTTCCGCATGCGCTCCGACCAGGAAGTCGGGCAGAGTGCGCTCGCGCAAACCGCCGGCGCGTCGATAGGCGCGATATGCCTGCCCGGCGCGAAAGGCAACTTCGAACGAGAGCGACAGCTTTTCCAGAACGAGGCCAGAGAGTGCGCGGCTCAATGCCTCCGGCGAAGCGAAGCCGGCGCCGATCTCGGACCAGATGATCGGATTGACCACCAATGGCCGCATGCCGCCCAGTTCGACGAGTTTGCCTGCGGACCATTCCGCCGTATCGCTTCCAAGCATGACGTCGAAGAAGATATTGGAATCAACGAGAACCGAGGTCATCGCGCTCGCCCCGGATAGACTCGAAGTACTCGTCGGCGGTCATTCCTCCCAAGTCCAATGTGCCAGCCACGCGGGCGGTCCACTTGCGGATGGATTCAGCCCGTTCGACGCCTCTGTCGACAGAGGGCAGCAGGCGAAGTTTCACCTCGCCGTCATTGTCGTTGACGAATTCCACCTCCGAGCCCGGCTGGATGCCGAGTAGATCGCGGATTTCCTTGGGGATGGTCACTTGGCCCTTGGACGTAACGCGCATGGTAATACCTTTGCGGTATTACCTACGCGCGACAGTAGAACAAGTCAAGAACAAACTGGTCACGCCACGCGCGCAGCGGCGGCGGCCAGGCGCCCTGTCACACTCTGCCGGTGGTGCGCGTGGCAGATCGCGATCGCGAGCGCGTCGGCGGCGTCGTCGGTGTCGAAGACGGCGCGGGGCATCAGCACCTTCACCATCATGTGGATCTGTCGCTTGTCGCCGTGACCTACCCCGATCACGGACTTCTTCACCGCGTTCGGCGCGTATTCGGCGACCCTCAGCCCGGCCTTCGCCGGGACCAGCATCGCGATTCCGCGCGCCTGGCCGAGCTTCAAGGTGGCGACCGCGTCCTTGTTGACGAAGGTCTGTTCCACCGCCGCTTCGTCGGGCATCTGCGCGTGGATGATGGCGGACAGCCCGTCATGCAGTTCGCACAACCGGGAGGCGAGGTCGGCCTTGGCATCGGATACGACAGTGCCGGCGCCAACGAAGCGAAGCGCATTCCCGCACGCTTCCACGATGCCCCAGCCGGTGCGGCGCAGGCCGGGATCTATGCCGATGATGCGAATCATTTCAGCCATGGACCTACTCTATGCGGACGTAGGACCATTGCCATCGGGATGTGAACAAATAAGAAACAAACTACGCCGCTCGTTCGACCGGATCTCCCCGGAATGCCTATTCTGCACCTTCCGCGGCCGTTTCTCAGGAGACCCTCCCCTGCTCCCACCGCTGCCGGACCTCGATGCCGCCCTCGTCATGCTCCTCGCGACGGTCGCCGTCGCCGGCGTGGCGCGGGGCATGTCGGGCTTCGGCACCGGAATGATCGTCGCTCCGGTCGCCGCCGCGCTCTACGGTCCCAAGGTCGCGCTGGTGGTGATCGTCATCATGGACTCGCTGCCGGTCCTCCCGATCACCCTGCCGGCCTTGAAGATCGCGCGGTGGAAGGAGGTCCTGCCGGTGGCGCTCGGCCTGGCGTTGCTTCTTCCGGCGGGCGTCTACGTGCTGAAGCACGGCGATCCGGTCGCCCTGCGATGGTGCATCTCGCTATCGATCCTCGCCTGCGCGGCGGCGCTGTGGAGCGGTTGGCGCTATCGCGGGCCGCGCGGCGCGCCGGTCTCCTTCGCGGTCGGCGGCGTCGCGGGGCTGCTGTCGGGCATTGCCTCCATCCCCGGCCCGCCAGTCATCATCTACTGGCTGGCGGCGAACCTGCCTGCCGCGATCATGCGCGCCAACCTTTTGACCCTCTTCCTTATCGGCGAGGGCCTCTCCATCGCTAACCTGTGGGTGGCAGGGCTCTTCGAACCGGACGCGGTGATGCTGGGTGTCGTTGCGGCGCCGTTCTACTTCGCCGGCCTCGCAATCGGCTCGCACCTGTACGGGTGGGCGAGCGATGCGGTCTACCGCAGCGTCACCTTCCTTCTCATCGTCGCGGCCGCGATCTTCGCGCTGCCCGCCGTCCAGCCGCTCTTCGCCGCGCTCGCCGGCGCCATCGAAGCGGACTAGTTCCGGCCGAACGCCGTGCGCAGAAGCGTTATCTGGTCGGAAACGGGGTTGGGACGCGGCGCAGTCTGGACCGGTTCGGCGCCGTGGCCGTAGATCTCGTCATCCATGCGTCGTACCAGCGATTGCAGGCTGAGCGAGCGCTCCACCAGCGCCTTGAACGCCGCGGGGAGTTCCTCCCAGCCCGACGCGCCGTCCCGCGCGGATGCGGTGTCGAGCCGCACCTTGGTCTTTTCGGCGGCGACCTGCTCGCGGGTCATCTCGCCGGAATTGGCGGCGCGCTGGAGGAGGAGCCACGACGCGATCTGCATCAGGCGGGTGGTCAGCCGCATCGATTCGGCCGCGTAGAGGGTCGCACCGATACGCGACAAGCCCTTCGCCGCGGCGCGTCCGTCGCCATCGAGATATTCGGCGGTCTGCTCCACCAGACCCATGCCCTCGTCGTAGAGCGGCTTGAAGGAGGCGGAGAAGACGCGGCGCTCGGCGAGCTTGATCGTCGTTGCACTCTGTCTGACAGGCTCACTCATGACACCACCCCTTTTTGCCGCCGGATTTCCGAATTGCTCGAACGCTATCACGCGTTCACTGTTCCCGCCCAACGACCGGCAGCGCGAAAATGCGATTTCTCCACGGCGTAGGCAAGTCGATGTTTAACGAAGGGTTAACGCGGGCTTCCGCTTTGCCGCTGTCGAAAAAAAAGAGCCGCGCAAAGCGGCTCTCAGGAGTTTAACAGGGAGGCGTCAAACAGAGCAGCCCCAGCCGCTCAGTCAGAATCCAGAGAACTGGATGGACATAGTAAACAGCCGTAAAGCTTAACGCTGGGTTAACGCCTCGAACGAAATCTTCATTTCTCTCATCGCGCGCCGGCCGTCGCCAAGTCGCGCTGTCCGACCGGACCCCACACAACCGGGAGCGCGATCCAGGCGAACATCAGCATGCCGCCGAAGAAGCCGAGCGAGGCAACCGCCACGACCGGCTCGATGGCCTCGTTGCCGGCCAGCAGGAAGTAAAGCCCCACGAGCAGGAATACTCCGCTCACCGACTGGACCCAGAAGTGCACCCGGGCCAGCAGCGATCGGCCGACCGCGGGATAGAGATGGTAGAAGAACCCGAACACTGCCGACATCAGCCAGCCCGCCACCATGGCATGGGCGTGAACCGGCATCTGGCCGTGGTCGTGGGTGATCGACATGTGCAGCCCCAGCGACATGCCGAGGATGCCGTAGACGATGGCAATGGTGAAGAAGTTGCGTGCAGCGCCCTGCATTTCGAAAGTTCCTTTCCAGATCGAAGGTCCAGGCGACCGTGCGGCGCCGTCTGGCGCCCGGTCGTCTGGGGCGGTCTGCTAGCATGGGAGTCGCATCCGCCCCGTGTCACCTGTACGCGGCAGGGTGACGGAAACTGTTACATTTTCCACGCAACGCAAAATTCCGCCGCGACCTGTCTCACAGATCCTTCGCCATCTCCCGCAGCCGGAACTTCTGGATCTTCCCCGTGGAGGTCTTGGGGATTTCGGCGAAGACCACCTGCCGGGGCACCTTGTACCGGGCAAGCAGCGTGCGGCAGTGCTCGATGATCTCGGCTTCGCTCGCCGTCCGCCCGGGCCTGAGCTCGACATAGGCGACCGGCGTCTCGCCCCATTTCTCGTCGCTCTTGGCCACCACGCCGCAGGAGGCGACGGCCGGATGCTTGTAGAGCGCGTCCTCCACCTCGATGGACGAGATATTCTCCCCGCCCGAGATGATGATGTCCTTGGAGCGGTCCTTGAGCTGGATGTAGCCGTCCGGGTGCATCACGCCCAGGTCGCCCGAATGGAACCAGCCGCCGGCCAGCGCTTCCTCGGTGGCCGCCCTGTTCTTCAGGTAGCCCTTCATGACGATGTTGCCGCGGAACATCACCTCGCCGATGGTCTCGCCGTCAGCCGGCGTCTCAACCATCGTCTCCGGATCCCTGACCGTGAGCCCTTCCAGCGCCGCGTAGCGGACTCCCTGACGTGCCTTCCGGGCCGAGCGCGCACCCTTCTCGAGATCGTCCCACGCGCCTTTCCACTCGTTGACCACGGCCGGACCGTAAGTCTCGGTGAGGCCGTAGAGATGCGTCACCGCAAAGCCGGCGTCGGCCATGCCCGAAAGCACGCTCTCCGGCGGCGGCGCGGCAGCGGTGTTGAAGGTGACGGTCTGCGGGAATTCCCGCTTGTCCTCGTCGGGCGCGTTGATCAGCGTCGACATGACGATCGGCGCGCCGCAGAGATGGGTCACGCCGTGGTCGGCGATGGCGTCGTACATGGCTTTCGCCCGCACCCAGCGCAGGCAGACATGCGTGCCCGCCTGAACGGCGAGCGTCCAGGGAAAGCACCAGCCGTTGCAGTGGAACATCGGCAGGGTCCAGAGATAGACCGGATGACGGCCCATGCCGGCGTGGATGGTGTTGGCGTAGGTCATCAGCGCTGCGCCGCGGTGGTGGTAGACCACGCCCTTGGGATTGCCGGTCGTGCCGGACGTGTAGTTGAGCGCGATAGCGTCCCACTCGTCGTCCGGCATCGCCCAGGCGAATTCGGCGTCGCCCGAGCCGAGAAATTCCTCGTAGTCAAGCGTCCCGATGCGCTCGCCCTTCGGAAAGGGCGCCTCGGCGCCATGTTCCGGATCGTCGTAGTCGATGACCAGCGGCTTCACCTTCGCCATGCCCAGCGCCTGCCTGACAATGCCGGAGAACTCGCGGTCGACGATCAGCAGCTTCGTCTCGGCATGGTCGAGCTGAAAGGCGACGATGGCCGCATCGAGTCGTGTGTTGAGCGAATGCAGAACCGCCTTTACCATCGGCACGCCGAAATGCGCCTCCAGCATGGCTGGCGTGTTGGAGAGCATCACCGTCACCGTGTCGCCCTTGCCGATGCCCTGTGCGGCGAGTGCGGAAGCGAGCTGGCGCGTACGGGCATAGAAATCGCGATAGTTGAGCTTCGCCGATCCATGGATGACAGCGGTCTGGTCGGGAAAGGTTCGCGCCGCACGCTCCAGATAGGTCAGCGGCGTCAGCGGCTGGTGGTTGGCTGGATTGCGCTCCAGCCCCTCGTCATAGATGCCCGGCATCGCGGCGCGGCCGGAATGCTCCCTGTCCATGTAACCTCCCCTTCATTTCGCATCTCGGCGCGCGTATAGTGCTTTCAGTGCCGGCGCCACAGTGACGTGCCGGCAGCCGGCTCGCAAGCGGAGTTCTCGCAATGAAGGCGCAGGCATCGAAAGGGCTTTTCGAGAGCATGCCGCGCGACACCGGTCGCCAGGCCGTTCTCAAGACCCTGCTGGCCAGCAAGGAACCGTTGAAGACCCGCGAGCTGGTCGTGCGGACACATGCCGAGCATCCGGACATCCACCTGGACCCGGAAGCCGCATCCGAAATCGTCCAGAGCGCCATACGCGAAGGCCTCATCGATCTCGCCGGCCAGGGTGACGAAATGCGCATCCGGTTGACGCCCTTCGGGAGCGACGTGGCGAAAAACATCGACTGAGCACTGCCGCCGTGCGCGAATTGTCCCGCAAAGAGGACTTCGCGCTACTTGCCGACTTGATGAGGGGCGTGGGGGAGTTGGTGGCGATGGATTACCTCGCCGTGTTCGTCCTGGCCGCGCTCGTCGCGACGGCGGAACTGGTCGCACGCTACAAGGACAGCCCGTCCCGGGCGCTTCTTACGGGGCCGGCGATGGCCTACGTGGCATTCAATGGCGTGATCGGCATGGTCGCGCTCTACCTGCTGAAAGTCTTCGCGCCCGATCTCTTCGGCTATGACGCCTGCGTGGGGACGACCCCGGCCGCTGACTGCGATAAGGCGCTGTTGTCGATGGTACTGGCGGCCAGTTTCGGATCGCTTGCCGTCATGCGCTCGGCTTTCGCGCGCGTGACGATCCAGGGCGAGGAACTCGGCGTCGGCCCCTCGGCCGTCATCGAGATCTTCCAGCGTGCCCTCGACCGCGAGGTCGACCGGCAGCGGGCCTTCCGGAGAATGGACGAATTGCCCCTGGCGTTGCGCGACATGCCGCTCGACATAGTCAACACCACGCTGCCGGCTCTGTGCATAGAGCTGATGCAGAACCTTTCCGCCGACGAGAAGCAGTCGCTCGACCAGCGCATAAAGCTGGTGACGGAACTCAAGGTGCACGAGAAGATGCGGCCGCTGATCGTGGCGCTCATCCTGCAGGAGTATGTCGGTAAGGACGTTCTGGTGCGGGCGTTCACGAAGATCGCGGAGGACTACAAGGACGTCCTCGACGAGATACGCAACGCCCGCTCGAACGTTGCGGCGCTCGTCAGCGCGGCTGACTTCGGCGGATCATAGGAGCCGTGCTCCGCGATCGATCAGAACACCGCCACCGCTCCATCCCACAGCAGCTTCACCGCGACGAGCCCGACGGTGACGTAGGTGACCGAATAAAACAGTTCCGGCTTCATGCGCTTGACGATGAACACGCCGGCGAGCGTGGCGACGAAGGCCACGGGCATCAGCACGAACGATGCCGAGAGATTGGTTGTATCGAGCTCCCCGAGCGCGAAGTACGGGACGAGCTTCACCGCGTTCATCACGGCGAAGTAGATCACGCTGGTACCGACATAGACCTTGGGGTCGAGCTTGAGCGGAAGGGCATAGACCTGGAAGGGCGGGCCGCCGGCATGCGCGACGAAGCTGGTGAAGCCGCTGACGGTGCTCCAGACGATCCCCCGCGGAACGCTGTGCGGGCGCGCGTTCTCGGCGCGCGACAGCTTCTGCAGGAACCATCGCGAGACGAAAAGCAGGGTGACGATGCCAAGGATCAGCCGCACCATGTCCGGCGTCACGATCGCGGCGGTCAGCCAGCCGATGCCGATGCCGACCATCGCGCCCGGAAGCATGATCACCAGTGTCCGTCGGTCGAGGAAGCCTCGCCACGACCAGAGCGAGACCATGTCCATCAGGACGAGGATCGGCAGCAGGATCGCGGCGGCCTGCACCGGCGGCATGGCGAGCGCCATCAGCGGCACGCCGACCAGCGCCATGGCTCCGCCGAGCCCGCCCTTGGCCAGCCCGACGAGGGCGACTGCCGGGATCGCAACGGCATAGAAGAGGGGATCGGAGAGCAAGGGCGTTCTGGATCGCGCGGTGGGAGGACACCCCCGCTTAGCCGCATCCCGACAGCATTGCGAGGGGAAACTCGGACGCGGATACCTCGCTGCATCCGCTGGCCAAGCGGCGGCCTCTCCTTTATGCCCAATTGCCACCACGATCCCGAGCCATAGGCCTGCCGCAGAATGGACCCGATGCAACCCATAATCCCCGACCGCTGCCGGCTCGTGCTGATCGCGCCGCAGGAGGATGATGCCTCCGTGCTGGAAGCGGCTATCCGCTCCGCCCTCTCGGGCGGAGACGTCGCATCGCTGATACTGCCGCAATACGGGCTCGACGACGCGGCGTTCCAGAAGCTGGCGGAGCGGATCGTGCCGGTGGCCCAGGAAGCTGGCGCCGCCGTCATGATCGCCGGTGACACGCGGGTCGCCGCCCGCGTCAAGGCCGACGGAGTCCATGTCGAGGGCGGCCGCGCCGCGCTGGCCGATGCCATCGACCGGCTGCAGGACAAGATGATGGTCGGGACCGGCGGCGCCAAGACGCGCGACGACGCGCTGGAACTCGGCGAACTGCGCCCGGACTACCTGTTTTTCGGCCGCTTCGGCTACGACACGGATCCGCAGCCGCATCCCCGCAACCTGACGCTCGGGCGCTGGTGGGCCGAGATGATCGAGGTCCCCTGCATCGTCATGGGCTCGAGCGAGATCGCGTCTGTGCGCCAGGTATCCGAGACTGGGGCCGAGTTCGTAGCCCTGTCGCGCGCCGTCTTCGGCGAAGGCGTCGATCCCGCCGCAGCGGTCGCGGAGGCCAATCGCCTGCTCGACGAGGCCGCGCAGGCACCCGGGAAGGAAACGTGAAGCCGATCGCCCTGTTCATGGCTGCGGCGGTCTGCGCGATCGTGCCTTCCGCCTCCTTTTCGGCGGAACCGGCCGGGCCGAAGGCAGCCAAGCCGGAAAAGGCACAGGAACAACAGGCCGGCGGCGCGGCCGGTTCGGCCGTGGATCTGCTCCGCTTCGGCAAAAAAACCTCCGATCCCGCCTTCGGCGCCTTCCAGCGTGGCCTCTACATCACCGCCTACAACCTGGCGCTTCCGCGCGCAGAAAAAGGCGATCCTGCAGCCCAGACGCTGGTCGCCGAGATTCTCTCGCGGGGCCTTGGCGTCGCGCGCAAACCTGCGGAAGCGGCGGAATGGTACGGCAAGGCCGCGGAGGCCGGCATCCCGGAGGCGCGCTTCCAGTTCGCCCTGGTCCTGATCGACGGCAAGTATGCGGGTAAGGACCCGGAGAAGGCCTTCGAACTGATGAAATCCGCGGCCGATACGGGTCACAGGCTGGCTGCCTTCAATCTCGCCCAGATGCTGATCGATCGCGAGCCGGGGCCGCGCGGCCTCGAACGGGCGATTCCCTACTACGAAAAAGCAGCGAGGGCGGGGCTCGCCGATGCGCAGTACGCCATGGCGCAGCTCTACGAAAACGGCGTCGGCGGCTTGAACGACGACGCCAAGGCGCTGTCCTACCTCACGCTCGCCGCCCGTCAGAACTTCGACACCGCGCAGCTCGACCTCGCAACCTGGCTGATCGAGGGACGGCTGGGCAAGCCCGACTACGAGGCGGGTTTCGCCTGGATGAAGCGCGCCGCCGAAAGCGGCAACGTCGCGGCGCAGAACCGTCTCGCAAAGCTCTACGTCTACGGCCTCGGCACAGAGCCGGACCCGATCCTGGCGGCGGCCTGGTACATCATCGCCCGCCGGGTGGGCCTTCGCGACGTCGAGATGGACGATTTTCTCCAGGGTCTCACGCCCGAACAGCAGAAGACGGCAATCGAACGGGCGAACCGGCTGCGCTGACGCGGCGGGTCCTTGAGCAGGCGCTGAACCCTGCTGCCAGAACGGCGTCAGTAGGCCCCGTGCGATAAGTCCCCCAGCCGCGACCCAGCGGCATCACAGAGGGACCCATCATGAAATTTGCTTCCGTGCGCCTGATCGCCGCCGATATCGAGAAGATGGTCGCCTTTTATGAGCGGGTAACGGAGACGACCGCCGAATGGCTGGCGCCGCAGTTCGCCGAGATCGTCACGCCGTCGGCGGCGCTCGCCATCGGCAGTTCCGAAACGGTAGCGATCTTCGCCGAGGGCAGCGCCGAACCCGGCGCCAACCGGACCGTCATCATCGAGTTCATGGTCGACGACGTCGACGCCGCCTACGAACGGCTGAAGGACGGATTGGATCTGGTGCACCCGCCCAAGACCATGCCGTGGGGCAACCGGTCAGTCCAGTTCCGCGATCCGGAAGGCACGGCGGTGGCCCTATTCATGCCACAGGCGGATGCGGCCAAGGCGCGCTTCGCCTCGCGGTAGGTTCGTTCAATCGAACTCCGGCGTGGCAGGTGGGGGCCGCGCCCTCCCCGCCGTGCCGTGCGTGATGACCCGCTTGGCCGCGCGGACTTCGATCGGATAGCGGAGGCTCCCTTGCCTCTCTAGTCGATTTGTGGTCTTGGGAGCGCCGAACTGCGCGGCTTGCGCGAAATCCCATTTCCGGAATACCCCAATGGCCAAGATCAACGGCAACGAAATCCGTCCCGGCAACGTCATCGAGCACAATGGCGGCCTGTGGGTCGCGGTGAAGACGAACGCGGTGAAGCCGGGCAAGGGCGGCGCCTACAACCAGGTCGAGCTGAAGAACCTGATCGACGGGACCAAGCTCAACGAGCGCTTCCGCTCCGCCGAGACGGTCGAGAAGGTGCGCCTCGAGCAGAAGGACTTCTCCTACCTCTACGAGCAGGGCGAGGCGCTGGTCTTCATGGACACCGAGAGCTACGAGCAGCTCGAGCTCCAGAAGGATTTCGTCGGCGACCGCGCGGCCTTCCTGCAGGACGGAATGATGGTGACGGTCGAGCTCTACGAGGAAAAGCCGATCGGCATCTCGCTGCCCGACCAGGTCGCCCTGACGATCACGGAGGCCGACCCGGTCGTGAAGGGCCAGACGGCGGCCTCGTCCTACAAGCCCGCGATCCTCGAGAACGGCATCCGCGTCATGGTCCCGCCCTTCATCGAGGCGGGCGAGAAGATCCTCGTCGACACGAACGAGATCACCTACATCCGCCGCGCCGAGTAGCGGCATCATCGGGAAGGCGGGTTTCGGCTGATGGCGTATTCGGCGCTGATGAGGGTCATGGTGGAGGCCGCGCGCAAGGCGGGCCGCTCGCTCGCGCGCGATTTCGGCGAGGTGCAAAACCTCCAGGTCTCCATGAAGGGTCCGGGCGACTATGTCAGCCAGGCCGACCGCAAGGCCGAAGAGATCATCTACACCGAACTGGCGCGTGCGCGTCCGGGCTACTCTTTCCTGATGGAAGAGCGCGGCGTGGTAGAGGGCGAGGACGCCCAGCACCGCTGGATCGTCGATCCTCTCGACGGCACCACGAATTTCCTGCACGGCATTCCGCTCTTCTCGATCTCGATCGCGCTGGAGCGCCAGGGCCAGCTGACGGCGGGCCTGGTCTACAATCCCGCCATGGACGAACTCTACACCGCCGAACGCGGCGGCGGCGCCTTCATGAACGACCGCCGGCTGCGCGTCGCTGGCCGCGCGAAACTGTCCGACAGCGTCATCGGCACCGGCATCCCCCATCTCGGCCGCGGCCACCACGGCAACGCGCTGATCGAATTGCGCAACGTCATGGGCGAGGTTTCCGGCATCCGCCGCATGGGCTCGGCCGCCCTCGACCTCGCCTACGTCGCGGCGGGCCGCATGGATGGTTTCTGGGAGAACGGGCTTTCGCCCTGGGACATGGCGGCCGGCATCCTGCTCGTCCGCGAGGCCGGCGGCTTCGTCAGCGACAGGGACGGCGGCCCCGGCATGCTGGACACCGGCGGCATCGTCGCCGGCAACGAGGCGATCCACAAGGCGCTCCTGAAGGAACTGAAGAAGCCAGCGCCGGTACGGTAAGCCGGTTTCTTCGCGTTTCGCAAATCGTCAGGCCGCGGTCCAGCCGCCGTCGACCGACAGCGTCGTGCCTGTGATCTGCGCGGCGTCTTCCGAACACAGGAACGCCGCCGCCCCGGCAATCTGCTCGACCGTCGCGAATTCCTTCGACGGCTGCTTTTCGAGGATGATGTCGCGGATCGTCGTCTCCCGGTCGAGGCCCGCCTCCCGCGCGCGATCCTGGATCTGGGTCTCGACAAGCGGCGTGAGTACGAAGCCGGGACAGACGGCGTTGCAGGTCACGCCCTTGCCCGCGAGTTCCAGCGCGATCGTCTTGGTAAGCCCGACGACGCCATGCTTGGCGGCCACGTATGCGGACTTGTTGGGCGAGGCGCGCAGGCCGTGCGCCGAGGCGATGTTGACGATGCGGCCCCATCCGGCCTCGCGCATGCCGGGAATCGCCGCGGCCGCCGTGTGGAAGGCGGATGACAGGTTGATCGCGATGATTGCGTCCCACCTCTCGACCGGAAACTCCTCCACCGGCGCCACGTACTGGATGCCAGCGTTGTTGACGAGGATGTCGACCGACCCGAAACGCGATGCGCTCGCTTCGACAAGTGCCCTGCATTCGGCCGGCTTCGACATGTCGGCGCGGACATAGATCGCCTCGACGCCGTAGCGACGGGCGAGACCGGCGGCGATCGCATGATCCGCTTCGGCATCGGTGTAGGAATTCACCACGATATTGAAGCCGCCGGAAGCGAGGCGCTCGGCGATGGCCAGTCCTATCCCGGATGTCGACCCGGTGACGACGGCGGTCCTCCGGCTTTCGCGTGACGCACTCATGGTGGGCAGTCTCCTTTCGTTGCGGCGCCATATTGCGTTGCGACAGTCACAACGCAATGCAGCAGAAACACTTACCCCGGCGGCGCCCGTTCGCAATTGCTCCGAAACGGCGCGGGAAATGCCGTCGTCGGGCTTGGCGGGACGCTCCAACCCGCTATGACATGGTGGA
>CATMOC010000042.1 GCA_950071955.1 uncultured Mesorhizobium sp.
AAGGTCGCCTATGTGCGCGCCCTCGGCCAGATCGAACTGGTCTTTACCTTCCTCTCCTCGGTCCTGTGGTTCCGGGAAAGGATTACGCGCCTGGAATTTGCCGGCTCGGCCGTGGTCGTCTGCGCGATCCTGCTCCTGATCGGCGCCGCCCTTGCCGGGCTCGCCGTCTGGGCCGTGCTGGAAGCCGTTCTCGTCTTCACGCCGGCGCCCGCCGCGCTCGCCTTCCTCATACAGGGCGAGGTGGGCGACACGGGTGCCACCGGCGGTATCTCGGAACTGCCTCTGGTCTCGCTGGTGCTGGGCTTCGCCGGCGCGCTCGCGATCGTCTCCATCGCCACGCTTCTGGCGCGGGTGCCCTGGGCGAACGGACTGCGCTGGCTGGGCGAACATTCCATCGTCGTCTACCTCGCCTTCTTCCTGCCGATGGCAACCGCCCGCGTGGTGCTCGTCAAGACCGGCATCGTGCCCGACGTCGGCGTGATGGCCTTCCTCGTCACCGCAGCCGGCGTCACCGGGCCGGTGGTGCTCTTCCTCGCCGTGCAGTGGAGCGGCCGCGGCAAGTGGCTGTTCGAGCGGCCGGACTGGGCGAAAATCGACGGCAGGCACAAGGCCGGGGCGCGCGCCGCGGCGTAGAGGGGCAGGATCGGGGTCGGAGGGAAAACTCCGGCCAGATCGCGCTCCGTCGCGCCCCCCTCTGTCCTCCCGAGCTCTTGCCGAGGGGCGGACATCTCCCCCACGAGGGGGGAGATCAGCCGTCGCGTATATCGTCGCCAACCTTAACTATTGCAGGAGAAGCGGCGATATCGACGCTGCCGATCTCCCCCCTCGTGGGGGAGGTCGGATGAGGGGTGCTGGACGGAGCGGGGTGGTTGAAGGGGAGACGCGGATTGCCTTTCGGTGGCTGGATTGTGGGATCGGTCTCCGGCCGACACCCCTCATCCGTCTCGGCGCTGCGCGCCGAGCCACCTTTTCCCACAAGGGGAGAAGGAAGAGAGCCGCGGCATTTCGCGAGCCACGGTACCGGGGCTGCCGGGGCACCCCCACCCCTGGCCCCTCCCCGCAAGGGGGAGGGGGACGCGGCGGCGGCATCCCGCGAGGCGCCCCCCTCTGTCGGCTTCGCCGACATCTCCCCCACGAGGGGGGAGATCGGCAGCTTCGGCATCGCGCCCGTATCTTCCGCTTCAGAAATGTTCGTGGAGGCGGCGGCACCTCGGCTTTCCTTCTCCCCTTGTGGGAGAAGGAAGGGCCGGATCCCACGAGGCGCCCCTGCGGACCGCGTCTCACCCCCACAAGGGGGAAGATTGGCAGCGCCAGCATCGCGAAACCCTGCTCTTCCTGTGGGAAGGGGAGGCAGGCTTTGTCCGGGGATCACGTGGGTGAGCGGCTCGGCCGGCCATTGCCGAACCGCTTCCCGTCGTTGCCGAACCGTCGCCCCATGACCAGGGGCTACATTTCGCCCGGCGGCGATCAGGCCTCGGCGAGCTCCGGTATGCGCAGCACCTGGCCCGGGTAGATCTTGTCCGGATGCTTCAGCATAGGCTTGTTGGCTTCGAAGATGACGGTGTATTTCGATGCCTTGCCCTTGCCGTAGACATGCTCGGCGATCTTCGAGAGATTGTCGCCTTTCTGGACGGTGTAGAAGACGGGTTGCCGGGCCGGCGTCGATGCCTTGACCAGTTCGGTCATGTCGACGTTCCTGTCGAGCGAAACGGCCGCCTGCGGCGCCACGACCTTTAGCTCGTCGGCCTGGACCTTGGAAACGCCAAGCGTGTTTCCGATGGCGATGACGGCCTTTTCGAAGACGGACTGGTCGGCGACGTCGCCTTTCAGGATCGCGGTGTCTCCCTTGACCTCGACCTGCACCTTTTCGGTGCCGAGCTTGTAGGAATCGAGCTCCTTCTTCAAGACCGCCGCGTCGGTGGCCTCATCATGATCGCCGAAGCCGAGCTTGTTGCCGACACTCTTCACGAAATCAAATATGCCCATGATGCGTTTCTCCTGTGCGTCCCCACGCCCGGATATCGCATTGGCGCGTGGCAAAGGAAAGCATCCTCGACCGCAATAGTTCCCCGACTTCCATCGCATCCGCAGGGGAGGATCGGGCACCGGCTGTGGCGCGATCGGTCGTCCCCGCACATGGAGGATAAGCGCTGGCTTACCCTCCGATGTCGATGTGGGCGGCGGAGACGGGGGCACAGGTGAGGCAGCACTGATCGCAGACGAGGTCGCGTTCGGGGCCGACGCCGTAAGCGGTCGTCTCGTCGCCGAAGCGCCAGGCGCCGTAGCAGATGGTCTCGCCGACGCGGCACTCGATGCGCACCGACTTACGCTCGCCCTTTTCGAGAAGGTAGACCTTGCCGCCGCCCGGCCACTCGCCGTCGCCGCCGGGCGCGGAGAGTTCGGCCGCCACCGCGTGCGGGGCGCGGTTGGCGAGGTAGAGCGTCAGCTCCTCGGCCAGCGACGGCGAGGCGAGAAGGACGGCGGGAAGGGCGAGAAGGGCGGCGCGAAGCATGGCTGATTCTGCGCTCGCGCGCGGGCGGGATCAAGAGGGGGAGGACGCGGCGATGGCGAGGACGCGGGTCGAGGGAGTCCGGTGCGTCGCTCTCGTGGTTCGCCCTTCGGCCGGCTCAGGAAGCTCACCATGAGGGCGAGAGGAGCATCGCAGTCACTTCACCGCCGCAGTCTGAGGTGCTCATGGTTCGTGGTTCGTGGTGCGTGGTTCGACAGGCTCACCATGAGGAGGTTTGCAATGGGGCTGCGGTGCAGCCTCCGGCCTCATGGTGAGCCTGTCGAACCACGAGGCGGGAGTGGTATCAGCCGTCAGCCGTCCCCCATCTTGAGCGCCTCGATGAAGGCGGCCTGGGGGATTTCGACCTTGCCGAACTGGCGCATGCGCTTCTTGCCCTCCTTCTGCTTCTCCAGAAGCTTGCGCTTGCGCGTCACGTCGCCGCCGTAGCACTTGGCGGTGACGTCCTTGCGCAGGGCGGAAATGGTCTCGCGGGCAATCACCTTGCCGCCGATGGCGGCCTGGATCGGGATCTTGAACATGTGCTTGGGGATCAGCTCCTTGAGTTTCTCGCACATGGCGCGGCCGCGCTTCTCGGCGGCCTGGCGGTGGACCAGCATGGAGAGCGCGTCGACCGGCTCGTCGTTGACCAGGATCGACATCTTGACCAGGTCGCCCTCCTTGTAGTCGGTGAGCTGGTAGTCGAAGGAGGCGTAGCCCTTGGAGATCGACTTCAGCCGGTCGTAGAAGTCGAAGACGACCTCGTTGAGCGGCAGGTCGTAGGTCGCCATGGCGCGCTTGCCCACGTAGGAGAGATCGGCCTGCACGCCGCGCCGCTCCTGGCAAAGCTTGAGGATGGCGCCGAGATAGTCGTCCGGCGTCATGATGGTGGCGCGGATCCACGGCTCCTCGATCGCGGCGATCTTGACCACGTCGGGCATGTCGGCGGGGTTGTGCAGCTCCTTGACCGTGCCGTCGGTCATGGCGAGGCGATAGACGACCGAGGGCGCGGTGGCGATGAGGTCGAGGTCGAACTCGCGCTCCAGCCGCTCCTGGATGATTTCGAGATGCAGCAGGCCGAGGAAGCCGCAGCGGAAGCCGAAGCCGAGCGCGGCGGACGTCTCCATTTCGAAGGAGAAGGAGGCATCGTTGAGCCGCAGCCGGCCCATGGCGGCGCGCAGGGCCTCGAAATCGGCCGCGTCCACCGGGAACAGGCCGCAGAAGACCACCGGCTGCGCCGGCTTGAAGCCCGGCAGCATCTCCGGCGTCGGACGCTTGTCCTCGGTGATGGTGTCGCCGACGCGGGTGTCGGCCACCTCCTTGATCGAGGCGGTGATGAAGCCGATCTCGCCGGGGCCGAGCTCGTCGGTGATGACCATCTTGGGCGTGATGACGCCGACGCGGTCGACCGGGTAGCGGGCGTCGGTGCCCATCATGCGGATCTGCTGGCCCTTCCTGAGCACGCCGTCGATGACGCGCACCAGAACGATGACGCCGAGATAGGCGTCGTACCAACTATCGACCAGCATGGCCTTCAGCGGCTTTTGAGCGTCGCCCTCCTTCGGCGGCGGCAGGCGCTTTACGATGGCTTCGAGCACCTGGTCGACGCCGAGCCCCGTCTTGGCCGAGATCAGCACGGCGTCGGAGGCGTCGAGCCCGATCACCTCCTCGACCTGCTCGCGGATGCGGTCGGGTTCGGCGGCGGGCAGGTCGACCTTGTTCAGCACCACCACGATCTCGTGGTCGGCGTCGAGCGCCTGGTAGACGTTGGCCAGCGTCTGCGCCTCGACGCCCTGGGAGGCGTCGACGACGAGCAGCGAACCCTCGCAGGCGCGCAAGCTACGCGACACCTCGTAGGCGAAGTCGACATGGCCGGGCGTGTCGATGAGGTTCAGGACATAGTGTTCGCCGTCGGCGGCGTTGTATTCGAGCCGCACGGTGTTGGCCTTGATGGTGATGCCGCGCTCGCGCTCGATGTCCATCGCGTCGAGCACCTGCTCCTTCATCTCGCGCTCCTCCAGCGATCCGGTCATCTGGATCAGCCGGTCGGCGAGCGTCGACTTGCCGTGGTCGATATGCGCGACGATGGAGAAGTTGCGTATGTTCTTCAGTGGGGTCATGGGGCGGGCGTATAGAGCATCCGCGGGCAAAACGCCAAACGGGTTTTGCGGGGCGTGCGGCAAATGGAATGGGCGAGTTGCGGTCGCACGAGCAACGTGGCCGCGTTCACGAGACGCACGCCTACCGTGTGCCGACAGGACCGCTCCATCAGTGTTCTATCGTTCGTTTCGCAGCGCGACCGAAACGCACGAAGGAGCCTTTCTGCAACTTTAACTTGACATACTTCGCATTCGGGGCAAGATTTCCCGTTGAGGTTGCAGATGAGATACGACTTCAATCCGCTGGGAGATCCGCGTATCAAGGTTGCCGTTCTCGACGGCCCCGTAGACGTGTCGCATCCTTGCTTTGACGGCGCCACGATCGAGATCCCTTGGGGCATGCCGAAGACGGCTCCCGGTTCACCGGCCAGCTGCCACGGCACGCATATCGCCAGCATCTTGTTCGGGCAGCCGGGAAGCCCTGTCCACGGACTGGTCCCATGCTGCCGCGGTTTGATTCTGCCAATCTTCCGAGACACCGGCGAAATGGACGTTTCCTGCACCCAACGCGATCTTGCGCGCGCGATACTCGCTGCAATCGACCAGGGTGCCCATATCGTTGCCATCTCTGGTGGCGAACCCGGCACGCCAGAAGCCGCAGATGCTTTCCTCGTGGAGGCGATAGGACGATGTCTCGAGGACAACGTGCTTGTAGTGGCAGCCGCGGGCAACGATGGGGCATCGCTTGCACATATTCCGGCGGCTATGAGTGGCGTGCTGGCAGTCGGAGCTTGCGATCTAAACGGAAAACCGTTGTCCTTCAGCAACTTCGCGGAAGTTTACACCGACCACGGGATATTGGCACCGGGATCTGAGATCGTTGGTGCCGTCCCGGGCGGCGGCGTGGTTAGCCGCAGCGGGACCAGCTTCGCGGTCCCGATCGTTGCGGGATTGGCGGCCCGAATGCTTGCCGAAACAGTTCAGCGTGGCGATATCCCGAACCCGGTGGCAGTCGGGCGAAGCCTGATCGCCAATGCGGTCGGCTGCGGAGAATATCTTTCGGATCCCGATCGATGCCTTTCAGGGCGCATCAATCCTTTTCAGAGTTTGGCGGCGCGAAACACCGGCGCGCGCTCGGAGAGCAGATTTGCAACTGGGAGCGGAGGAATGGTCATGTCGGAATTAGCTGAAGAGTTGGAGCGGACCGAAGCAGGACCGGGAGGGGTGCGCGCCGCCAGCGACCACTCTCCCGATGAAGTTGGCCGGCAAGATTCTGCCGGTCTCAAGCAATCCGTCCTTTCGACCTCCGATTGCGGATGCGGATGCGGCGGCAAATGTGCTTCGGACTGCGGATGCGGAGGCAAACCTGCATCGGCTCCACAGAAAGTCTACGCGCTGGGACAGATCGGCTACGACTTCGGCACAGAAGCCCGCCGCGACTCCATCCGACAGTATATGTCGACGAACACCGGACCCTCTCCGGTGGAGTTGATAGAGCACTTGCAGGAGCCCGAGAACATTTTCGACGTCGAACGCATCATTTGGACCCTGAATCTAGATGGTGCGCCGATTTATGCGCTGATGCCGAGCGGGGCTTACGCAGCCGAAGGCTATGCTCGAATCTTCACCGCATATATCAACCAGGTGATTGGTCGAACCACCGAGGACGGAGCCAATAAAGGAAAAGCGAAGAAATCACCGTCAAAAGTTACTCTTTTTGCAGTTCCCGGGCAGATATGTGGCTCGGTTCGCCTGATGTCGGGAGAGACGGTGCCGGTCTTGGTGCCCGTGGCTCGCGCGATCGCGGAGTGGGATGTCGAGGATGCAACCGCGAGGTTCCTCGCGAGGTTTGAAGAAGAAGCGAAAGCAGCAGGCGAAGGGTCCGGTCTTGCGGATCGCATTGCGCAGATGGCCGACGATCTCCCGCCTTTCCTCAGCGATTTCCGCAACCTCATCACGCGCAAATATCGGAATCTCGGCATAGCAGGGCGGGACCGGGCTCTGAACTTCGCCGCGACATCGGCATTCCGCACGTTTCAGATACTTTCGGAGATCGCCGGACTGAAGCTGATCCTGGACGACATCCTCGTCACGAGGAGCCCCTCCTGCCGCGCCGGTTCCGAATGCTACGACATCGCTATCCGGTTCTTCCGTGAGGCGGATGTCACTTCAGCGCTCTACACCTTCCAGTTCACGCTGGACGTGAGTGATACGGTTCCAGTGAGTATCGGCGAGCTCTCGCAGTGGAGAGAGCGGCCGAAAGCACTCCTCGGATAATCTTGCCAGGCGGAATGGCGCGGGAACATTCCGCAGGGCTCCGAAACTTCCTGTCCCGCAGATTTACGGGAGTATCAAATGAAGAGGACACTCAACGCTAAGCTCTCCGGTTCAGCCGATGTTGCACCGGTCATGAGAGCTTATTCACCCACTGCGCAAAGGCAGAATGTCTCTGCCTCCAGCATCGAATGTGATCTCTGTCACTTCGGTTGCGAACTGATACCGGATCCTTTCGCGAAGCAAGCCTGTCACATCGCGTGTCAGCACACCGTCTGCTGAGGCTTGCGCGGCCTGGCGCGTGGCAACGCGCTAGGCCCGAAGCCGGGCAGTCAGCCGACGTCCGCCACGTATCTGCGACTTCACCGCCAGCGATCAGTTTCACTCCGCGGCAATGGCCGCGCGGGCGGGCACATGCAGGGCAGCGGTAGCAGGTTCGGAGAAGAGCAGCTTCACGAAGGAGCGGAAGGCAAGCAGCTGGTTGGGCAGCCGCTGCGGGTCCTTCATGACCTTGGCCATGATGATGCCTCCGTCGATGATGCAGGTGACCATCTCGGCAAGCGCGTCGAGGTCGACGGGCTCGCGCGGCGCGTAGACGCTGGCAACCGCTTCGAGATAGCGGCGAAAGCGGTCGTTCAGCCCTTCGACCGCCTGCCGGTTGATCTCGACCACCTCGCGGTCGAACAGCCTCTCCTGATAACAGACCGATGCGATGATGCAGCCGGGATGGCCGTTCGGCAGATCGGCAAGCGTTTCGGCGAAGAGCTTCAGCCCGATCAGGAATGCCTGAAGCGGATCGTCGGACAGATCGGCGGCACGGGCGAAGATCTCATCCAGGATGCGGTTGTCCTCGGCGACGTAGCGGCGCAGCATGTCGCGGGCGAGTTCGTTCTTGTCACGGAAGTGGTAGAAGAAGCCGCTCTTGGTGATTCCGGCTTCCGCGATGATTTCGTCGATGGACGTCGCCCCGAATCCCTTTGCCAGGACGGACGCTTCGGCGATCTCGAGGATGCGCTCGCGCGTGTCGGCGCCCTTTCCCATGTGAAGCTCCTCATACAATTACTTGACCGACGGTGCGGTTTTGCTTGGGCGCCCCCATACACGTTCGCGATGGTTGGCGCTACAGCTTCCTCCAAGTCATTGAAGAACAAGACATAGTTCCTTTCCTTCCGGCACAGGACCGCAGGTTTGCTAGTCTCCGGACGCTTCATCCGGCACATCTTGAGCCATAGCCGACGGGCTGAACGGTCGTGCCGGCAATCATCGTGAACTACACCGAAAGGATGCGACAATGAGCAAGTATCGCAACAACCTACCGCAGACGAAGGGCGGCATGTTCCTGACCGACGGCGGCCTGGAGACCACCCTCATCTTCAAGGAGGGGATCGACCTGCCCGCCTTCGCCTCGTTCGTCCTCCTGGAGACGGACCCGGGCCGCGAAAAGCTGACGGCCTACTACGAGAACTATCTGTCACTTGCCCGCGCGAGAGGCGTCGGCTTCATCCTCGACACGCCGACCTGGCGCGCGAACCCCGACTGGGGCCGCGAACTCGGCTATGACGCCGACGGCTTGCGGAGGATCAACCAGGCGGGCGTGCGGTTCGTCGAGGGGTTGCGCGAGAACTGGGAGACCTCCTCCACGCCCGTCGTGCTCAACGGCGTGATCGGCCCGCGCGGCGACGGCTACAAGGCGGGCCGCGTCGAACCGGACGAGGCGCAGGACTACCATGCCTTCCAGGTCGGCGTCCTCGCCGGCACGGCGGCCGACATGATCTCCGCGATCACCATGAACACGGTGAACGAGGCGATCGGCATCGCCCGCGCCGCGAAGGCCGCAGGCATGCCGAGCATCATCTCGTTCACGGTGGAAACCGACGGACGGCTGGCGGACGGCGCCAGCCTGCGCGAGGCGGTGGAGCGCACCGACGAGGCCACCGCCGGCGCACCGGCCTACTACATGATCAACTGCGCCCATCCGTCCCATTTCGAAGCCGCGCTCCAAGCCGGCGAGAATTGGCTGGAGCGGGTGCAGGGCCTCCGGGCGAACGCGTCGGCGAAGAGCCATGCCGAACTCGACGAGTCCACCGAACTGGACGAGGGCGACATCCCCGATCTCGGCCGCCGCTACTCAAGCCTCACCGCAAAGCACCCGCGGATGCGGATCCTCGGCGGCTGCTGCGGCACCGACCATACCCACATCCGCGCGATCTGCGAGGCCTGCCTCCCGGCCGAGGCCGCCTGAACCGGCGCGCGACACATCGAAGGACAGAAACATGACCATCCACAGACCGGCCCGCAGCCTCCCTGCGCGCATGAGGGACTGGTTCGAGACCCGGCGCCGACATCGCCGCGAGATCGACGCCATTGCGGCGCTCGACAGCCTCAACAGCCACCTGTTGCGCGACATCGGAATGCGGCGGGACCGCCCTGCGGGGCACCGGTTCCCAGAGTACTAGGACCGCCTGCCCGCAAGACTGCAACCAGGAAAACCGGGCGGCATCCTCCCCGCCGTCCGGATCACCGGACCGTCCAGCATCGAACAAGACGCATCCCGTCCCGGACCTGAAGGCGGTCCGGGAACGATCCTCCATGCCTTCGAAACGGAAAGGACAAGACCATGAGACACAGCATTCATCTGGGCGCCGCCCTGCTCGCCGCCTCCCTGGCACTCGATGCAGGCGGAGCCGCTGCGCAGGAGGTCGCGACCGCGGAAGCCACCTACAGGGACATCGAGGCGACCTACGGCGTCGTGCCGACCTTCATGAAGATCTACCCCCGGCAGGGGATCGCGGGCGCATGGGCTCTCACCAAGAGTCTGGAAGTCGAAAGGGGCGCACTCGATCCCAAGGTGAAGTCGCTGATCAACATCGCCGTGGCGGCACAGATCCCATGCCGGTACTGCGTGTGGATCGACACCAAGACTGCCCGCGACCTCGGCGCCACCGACGAGGAGATCGCCGAGGCCGTCGCCCAGGCCGGGCTGACCCGTCACTGGAGCGCGATCCTCAACGGCCTGCAGATCGACTTCGAGACCTTTAAGGCGGAGTTCGGCGGCGATTGAGCCGCCTGGCCGCGGCCTCCCGATCGGGCGGCCGCGGCAGCCTCATATCAGCCGGGCCACCCAGGCGATCAGCAGCGCAGAGGGCAACAGCAGTGTCTGTGCGAGCACCGTGCCGACGAATCGGCTCGTGACCATCCAGATGACGGCGCGGCGGAAATCCTTCTCGCTGGCGCGGCCGGCGACCACGTCGTCGGTGAGGCCGGCCAGGAACGGGTCGATCACCACGAACATCATGATCGTGGCAACGCCGTTGATGATGGCCGATAGGGTGCTGGCAGTCACCCGATACTGGGGTTCGAGCGAACCGGCGTAGATGGCGGCGAGCGCGCCGACCGTCCAGAGTGCCGTGACTGCGATATTGAGCAGCACGATGCCCGCCGGGACGGCGCCTCCGATCCGCAATTGCCGGACGTTCGCATAGCGGGGCAGGGCGACGGATTGCGAAAGCAGCACCAGGCCGCGCGGCGTGAGGGCGCGAACCATGAGGCGCGGTACGGAGCGCGTGCGCCGAAAGGCGCCGACGGCGGCGGTGGAATAGCGCTGGAAGCTCGGAATGAGCAGTCCACCGGCGAGCGTCGCCACAGAGGCGGCGGCGATGACCAGCGCGAAATCGAGCGCCAGGTGATGCAGGCCGGGATCGACGATCGCCGTCTCGACCCGCTTGGCGAGAAAGGGTGCCTGGAAGGAATTGGAGATCCGCGACACCAGGACGAGGATGTTGAACAGCGAGAATGCGACGGCGATGTGGCCTGTGCGGATGCCGGCGATGCGGAACGCGTAGGCGAGCGTGCCGACGAGATGGATGACGAAGGTGAGCGCGAGAATGAAGGCGAGTTGGATGTCCATGGCCGATCCGCGGTCGGTGACCGGTTGATTCGCGCCATCCTAGGCGCGCGGCGTGCCGCCCGCCATCGGGTGCTTGCGGTACCCGCCGGGCTGGACGCCGGGCGGCCGCCGCCCTAAGCCGGCAGGATGGCAGAACCCGATCGCCCCGACGCCCGCCCCCCCTCCCGGATCGGGACCTTGCGCCTGACGCTTCGACGGCTCTATTTCGGAAGCGACCTGACCGCGCTGCGGTTCCAGCTCGCGGTCCTACTGCTCGATATGGTCATCATCGCCTTCTTCATTGCGTCGCCGCTGCTGCGCGAGCAGCCGTCCTTCCTCTGGCTCGACTACACGATCGCCATGTTCCTGGCGGGCGACACGGTTGCGCGGGCGCTGGCCTCCACCGACATCGGGCGCTGGATCAGGCGCCCGACGGTGTGGGTGGACGTGTTCATCCTGGCGACGCTGCTCTTCCCCTACGAACTCGCCAATCTCGGGTTCCTGCGCATCCTGCGGCTCTGGTCGCTGTCGCGCAGCGGATTCCTCTGGCAGCCTCTGGAAAGGAGGGGCTACGCCCAGTGGCGCGAGGCCCTGCAGGCGATGCTCAACCTGGCCACCTTCCTGCTGGTCGCGACCGGCTTCGTTTATACATTCTTCTTCCGAAACGGCACCGGCATCGAGGGCTACGTCGATGCCCTCTATTTCACCGTGGCGACGGTCACCACGACCGGCTTCGGCGACATCGTGCTTCAGGGGGTGTGGGGAAAGCTCACGGCAATCGTCACCATGATCGTCGGCATCTCGCTGTTCGTCAGGCTCGCGCAGGCGATCTTCAGGCCGAACAAGGTGTTCTATCCGTGCCCGCGCTGCGCGCTGCAGCGGCACGATCCCGATGCCGTCTTCTGCAAGGCCTGCGGGCACCTCCTGAAGATCCCGGAGGAAGGCACCTGAGGCCGCGCCCGCACACTCGGCGGAAAACTTGTGCCGGGATGTCATTTTCAAGTGATCCGTGCGCCGACGTGGCGTAGCAATGCGTGGCAACGCAGTCCCAAGACCCCCATGCCGCACAGACCGGAGTTCCCGCCCAAGACCGCACATCCGCTTGCCGAAGGCATTCGAGGTCTGCACCATTCGTCGATCAGCACCGCCAACCAGCGGGCCGTCCTGATGATCGTCGCCACCACGCCGGGCGTCACCAACGCGGAAATCTCGCGGCTCTGCGGGCTGGGCGCGCAGACGGTGTCGCGCTTCCTCGCCGATCTCGAAAACGACGGCCTGATCCGGCGCGGCGAGGTCAAGCGCGGACAGCCGGGACTCCCCGCAACGCCCTACTATCTGGTCTACGACAGCGTCAGGTCGCTCGGCGTGTCGATCGGCTGGCGGCACTGCGACATCGTTCTGATGGACATGTCCGGATCGGCGAGCGCGATCGAGACCATCCACTACGACCATCCGGCGGAGACGGTGTTTTCCGACATCGCCGACAGGTGGAGGAAGATGGCGGGGACGCTGGACGATGCCGCGCGCGGGCTCATGAAGTTCGCCGGCGTGGCGGTGCCCGACGATTTCGCCGGCGACCTGCGGATGCTCGGCGCGCCGGAGGGCGTGCCGCAGGGCTGGAACATGCACGAAATCGCCCGGCGCCTGTCGGAGGCGACCGGCCTGCCGTTCCGCGGCTACAACCCGGGCCGCGCCGCCGCCTGGGCGGAGCATGCGGGACCCGGCAGTCCCTGGAAGGGCGATTTCCTCTATCTCCACATCGACGAGGTCATCAGTTCGGGCGTGATCGTCGGCGGAACCGCCTGGCGCGGCGGCAGCGGCGGCGCCGGTCCGCAGCTCGGCCGCACGCTTGCCGGCTGGCGCGATGGCGAACCGACCCGCCTGCAGGACATCGCCTCGCTCGCGGCGCTGCGGAAGCGCGACCGCGACGAGCACGTTCGCGGTTCCGAGGAGCCGGCCGGGACCGATCGCCTGTTTTCCTCGCCCGCCGCGGAAGCCTGGCTCGAGGAGGCGGCGGCGGCGCTGGCCTGGGCCTTCTCCAACACAGCCATGGTGATCGGCATGCGCCACGCGGTGCTCGGCGGCCCGGTGCCGCGGCCCCTGCTGACGCGCCTGTGCGCAGCGGTGCGGGAGCGCATGCGGGTCATCTGGCCCTGCGACTGCGAACTCCTTGCCGTCGACGTCGGTCTTGCCGGACCGGCGGCGCCGGCGATCGGGGCGTCCTATCTGCCGGTCTACGAGGACCTCTTCGCGAGGGAGCCGTCGGGCTAAGGTTCCTGCTGCAACAGCGATCCGCGCCACGGCAATTCAGGGGAACAGAGGCATGACGGTCTCGGGTTTTCTGCAACTCTCCCTG
>CATMOC010000043.1 GCA_950071955.1 uncultured Mesorhizobium sp.
CGCAGTAGTGCCATAACTTGAGGAGGTTGCGCGCCGCGTCGATCTGCGCCTCACGCGTCGGGCGGGAGAAGCTCAGGAGGAGCCGGTTGGTGGACCATTCCTTGATCCTGGCCGCGTCCTCGTCGGGGATCCCGAGCAGGAGAAAGATCACCTTCGCGGGAAGCGCGTAGGTGAACTCGTGCAGGATATCGATCCGCCCTTTGCCCCGAAGCCGTTCGAGGTCGGCCGCGACGAGTTCGCGGATCTCGTCGGCCATGCCGACGAAGCGCTTCATGCTCATTGCCTGGCTGGCGGCGGCGCGGATGCGGGTGTGGCGCGGCGGATCGCAATTGACCTGGATACCCTCCAGCGCGTAGCCGCCCTCTTCGAGGATCTGCAGCGCTTCGCGGGGAACCGGCGAGATCGGGGTGTTGGCGTTGGCGGCGGAAAAGCGGTCAGGATCGCGCAGGATATCGATCACGTCCCGATAGCGGGTCACCACCCAGTAGTCGATCTCGGCGCTGTAGAAGACCGGTTCGGCAGAACGCGCGCGGGCCAGCGTCTCATGCATCTTGTGGTGATCGAAGGGGTCGTAGCTCGCGCCGATGCTCCCGACGGGGCATCTCACCGGCGGCGTTTCCCAGACTTTGGCCAAGTCGCTCATGATCGTCCTGTCCTGCCGAACTCAACGGTTGGATTTCGAGCATAGCGCGGAAGGAACGCCCGCCCTGTCACCTTGCGGGGGACTGCCGCGGGCTCGGCCTCGGGCGTGCCTCAGTGCCGCGGCAATCCGCTCTCGACCCAGCGCGCGAGCCCATCCTCGACATCGCTCCGGTCCGCAGCATCCGGCAGCTGTGGGTTAAGCCGCAGCAGGTGATAGGCGGCAAGCGCCACCGTTCGGTGATGGGCGACAGCCGCGTAGGCGGCCGACTGCGACATTTCCAGCAGCGCCTCCAGCGACGGGTAAGACATGACGAAGACCTCGTCCCAGCGCTGGTCCTCGGGCCCGTTCACCATGCATTCGAATTCGCCGGTCCAGACCACCCGGGCCCCGGCGCCCAGAAGCAGCGGCCTCACGCCTTCCTTGTAGGTGCGATAGGCGTCGGCGCCGCTCGTCTCCGTCCCGTCGGCATAGCGGGCCACGGGGCGGTAGCGCACGAGATTGAGCATGTCGACCCGGCCCGGCCTGCGCAGCGACCGGAACGCATCGACTTGGGCGCGTGACCGGAAGAGCGGATGATCCGTTGGCAGCGCTTCGTCCATCAGGACGCGCCGGTATGGCGGGGTTTCCCGAGCACGACGGGAAGCGATCTGGGCGCGCGGAAGACGTAGGTGTAGGCGTGGTCGATCCGGGCGCCTTCGGCGAGCCGCGCGTCGGGGAACCGCGCCGTGAATTCCTCCAGAATGATCTTCATCTCGAGGCGGGCGAGCGGCGCGCCGAGGCAGACATGCTTGCCGTTGCCCATGGTCAGGTGCTTGCGTGAATTCTTGCGCCGGACGTCGAAGGTCTCCGGGTCCTCGAATTGCGCGTCGTCGCGATTGGCCGAACCGAAGGAGAGGATGATGTCCTGGCCAGCGGGAATATGGACGCCCCCCCCCTCGATGTCGGCGAGCGTGCGCCGCCGCCAGCCGATCACGGCGCCGCTGTAGCGGAATGCTTCCTCCACCGCCAACGGGATCAGCGACCGGTCCGCGCAGATGGCGTCCCAGTTGTGACGGTAGGTCAGGAGCATGCGGAAGGCATTGGTGAGCTGGCTCGTCGTGGTTTCGTGGCCGGCGAAGAGAACGCCGTATACCACCGTGGTCAGTTCGTTCAGCGTCAGCACGCTGTCGTCGCCGTTGCGATAGGCCAGCAAGGCGCTGGCAAGATCGTCCTTCGGATTTTCCATCCGGTCGCGCACGAGGTCGACGCAGTAGTGCCAGAAGTCGACCATGTCCTTGGCGCCGCTGACCTGCTGGTCATAGGTGGACGGACTGAAATTCAGGATGGTGCGGGTGCCCGACCATGCCTTGACCTTCTCCATGTCCTCCTGCGGAACGCCGAGGATCATGAAGAGAACCTGGACGGGCAGTTCGTAGGTGAAGTCCGCCAGCAGGTCGACGGTGCCGCGACCCTCGATCCGGTCGAGCGCCTTGCGGACGATCTGCCGGATCTGCGGCTCCATCTTCGAAAAGGTTCTGATGTTGAGGAACGACGCGGACGCCATGCGCACGCGTGTGTGGCGTTCGCCGTCGCAGTTGGACTGGACCTTCTCGGCGGCGAATCCGCCCTTCTTCATGATCGCGAGTGCGTCCTCGTGGACGGGCGTGGCCGAGTCGCTGGTGTTGATCGCCGAGATCCTGTCATGGTCCTGGAGGATCGCCATGACGTCGTCATATCGCGTCACGATCCAGTAGCCGGTCTCCTCATCGTAGAAGACCGGCCGTTCGCGCCGCGCGTCGGCCATCTCCTCGTAGATGCTCTCGTGGTAGTAGGGGCTGAACCCCGCCTCGGCGCCGGAAAACGGGCACCCGGAAGTGGCGGTCGTGTCATGCGTTTCGGCGTTCGCCATCTTGCTTCTCCCTTTGGCGCGATGCGGTTTCCGCGATGCCCTCAGCCGGGTGAAAATCCCGAATAGAGCGCCATCTGGCCGCCATCATTGTTCATGACGAGCCCGGTCACGTAGGACGCCTCGTCGGACGCGAGGTAGAGCATGGCGTTCGCCTGCTCCTCCGGCCTGCCAATGCGGCCGAGCGGAATGCGCCGGCGTCGCTCGACGAAGCGGTTGGCGTCGAGCGCCTCCATGTCGCGGATCATGTTGGTCTCGGTAAGACCCGGGCAGAGGCAGTTCACGCGAATGCCGTGGCTCGCCCACTCGACGGCCAGCGCCTTGGTCAGACCGGCCGCGCCATGCTTGGAGGCGATGTAGCCCACGTCTCCGGGAAAGCCCGCGAAGGCGGCGTTTGAAGAGACGATGACGATCGCGCCGCTGCGGTTCGGGATCATGCTCTGGATGGCCGCGGCCCGCGACCAGTAGAAGGGTGCGTCGAGATTGACGCCCATCGTCCGGCGCCAGGCGTCGTACTCGACCGCCGGCTTGATCGTGGAGATGCCCGCGCAATTGACGAGCACGTCGACGCGGCCCTGGCGCGAGACGACCTCGCGGACGCGTTCCCGCGCGACTTCTTCGTCCGAGACGTCGCCCGGGATCGCAAACGCACGGCCGCCCGCCTCTTCGACCTGACCGACCGCCTCGGCGACCCTGTCGGGCACGAGATCGTTGATCGCGACGATCGCGCCCTCCGCGGCGAACATCCGCGCGGCGGCGAGGCCCATGCCGGAACCTCCCCCGGTGATGACGACGACCCTGTTCTCGAAACGCATTGGCCCTCCTCCCAGCGGCGCGGCGTCTTCAGGCGGGCGACCACCCGGAGGAGAGCGCGATCTGTCCCCCGTCGACGTTGAGAATGGCGCCGGTGATGTAGGACGCATCGTCGGAGGCCAGGAACGCCACGGCCTTGGCGATCTCCTCAGGACGCGCGGCGCGGCCCATCGGCACGCGGCGGCGCCTCTCGACGAAGCGATCGGGATCGATGGCTTCCATGTCCTTGATGATCTGCGTGTCGGTGAAGCCGGGGCAGATGCAGTTGACCCTGATGCCGTGCTTGGCCCATTCGATGGCGAGCGAGCGCGTCAGCCCCAGGCCGCCGGCCTTCGCGGCGATGTAGCCCACGTCGCCCGGATAGGCCACGTGGCCCGCCAGCGAGGAGATGTTGACGATGGCGCCACCCTTGCCCGGGATCATCGTGAGCGCGCCCGCCGCCTGGGACCAGTAGAACGGCGCGTCCAGATCGACACCGGTGATCCGCTCCCACTCGGAATACTCCTCCGCTGGCTGGATCGTCGCGATGCCCGCATTGTTGATGAGGATGTCGATGCGCCCGCAGCGCGCGATGACCTCCTTCACGCTCTTCTGGGCCACGTCCCGGCTGGAGACGTCGCCCGGGATCGCGAAGGCCTTCCCGCCCGCGGCCTCGATCTCGCTCACTGCCTTGGCCGCCGTTTCCGCCTTGATGTCGTTGACGGCGACGGTTGCGCCTTCCGAGGCGAAGAGCTTCGACGTCGCGAGCCCCATACCGGAACCGCCTCCGGTGATGACGACGACGCGGTCCTTGAAACGCATGGGGTACCTCCGGTTGGCTCTGTCTTGCGATTTTCTATTCTTGCGGGGTACGCCGTCTGTACCTTGCCGGGGGACATTCCCGGTCGCGTCGCCACCCGGCAGCGATCATGCACGACCAATGCCGAGGCTATCGGCCTTCCGTTTCCAGCGACTTCAACCGCAGCGGCAACTCGGCTCCGATCCGCTCGCGTTCCTCGTCCGGCAAGTCGATCCAGGAGAAGACCTCGCGGACAGTCCTTCCGCATCCGATACAGAAGCCGGCCTTGCGGTCCTGCTTGCAGATGCGGCGGCAGGGGGTTTCGACCGGTGTCATGCCGCGAGCGGTCCGGTCAACCGAGCGGGATCTCGAGCGGATCGACGAGCAGCCGGTGGGATGGCGGGCTGCCCACGAAATTCTTCTCGTCGGCCCGCAGCTCGGCCATGTAGGACGGAGCGGACCATGCCTTGCGGGCGTGCTCCAGACTGTCGAACCAGAACTCCGAAATGCCGTCGTAGGGGACGAAATCCTCCGATGTCTTGACCGTCTCCGGCAACACGTGGTGTTGCACATAGCGGTTGCAGAATTCGGCGAAGGCGGCGTTGCGGGAAACCAGCGTCCCGTGGACCTCCTTGTAATGCTTGCTGAACTCGGCGGGACTGGAGCCGGCCCGCCGGCGCGGCAGGCTCAGGATTTTCACGCCCCGTGCGGGGCCGTCGAACACGACGTTCTCGCGGGCGAAGAACTGCACCATCCGGGAAGGATCGGCGAAGTCGTCCTGATGGGGACCGACGGTCTTGTTCAGCGGGTTGTCCCGGATGGTTTCCGGAGCGGTGAACTCCGGGCCGACGTCGATCTCGACGAGGCCATCCCAGAGGGGCTCGGGGATCAGGTCGTCCACGGCCGGTTGCGCGCGGTTCTGGACATAGCGCCCAGCCATCGCGCGAAAGGCGCCGTCGCCCGCCAGCGCCTGCGCATGCCGACCCTTCCAGCGCTCCGCGAAGTCGTCGGCCGCGAGGCCGGACTTTCGCTTCAGGAAAATGAACTTCCGGATCATGTCTCGTCCCGCTCCTGGGTATCGTTCATGCCGCCAGGCGATCAGGCCGAGGCGATCCGCAGCGGCAGCCTCTCCAGGATCCGCAACTGATTGTGGATCAGGTATCGAGGCTCGCCCGCGGGTTCGATGGCTTCGACCCGCGCGACCAGTTCCTTCAGCATGCACTCGGCTTCCATGCGCGCGACGTTCTGGCCGATGCAGTTGTGGTCGGCGGCACCGAACGACATGTGGATATTGGCCGTGTCGCGCATCACGTCGAACTTGTCGGGATTTTCCCATTTGCGCGGATCGCGGTTCGCCGCGGTCGGGAACGTGGCGATCTTGGTGTCGCCCTTGAGGAAGAAACCGCCGAGCTCGGTGTCGCAGGCGGTCGCCCGGTACACGAGATGGTTCGGCGCAACCATGCGGACGGCCTCGTCCATCACGGCGCGGATGCGATCCGGATGCCGCTTGAGCAGCGCCCACTGATCGGGATTTTCGGCCAGAAGCCGCAGGGCCGTGCTCATGCCGCTGATGGTGGTGTCCATCCCGCCCCGTACCAGCGAACGGGTGATGTTGAACGCGATGCCCGGCTGCAGTTCACCCGCCGCCTCCGCCTCGAAGAACGAGCCGGCGATCGAGCCCGGCTCGACGGCGTCGCCCTCGCAGGCGGCCATGAACCATTCCATGTACGGCTCGCCGACCTCCATCCCCTTGAAGTAGAGTTCGTTTTCGGGACCGGTCTGGTTGAAGGACATATAGCCGATCGCGCGGATGGCGGCCTCGTCGAAACGGATCCCCATGGCTTTGGGAAAGCCGCCGAAGACGACGGGCTCCACGAGATCGCGGACACCGTCGAACGCCCCCATCTTCACGATGCGGTCGACCGCCTCCTTGGCCTTCTCCTCGAATAGGCTTCGCCATTTCCGGATCACCAGCGGAGACATGATGCGGTTGGCGACGCGCCGCGTCTCGGTGTGCTGGGGCGGATCGACCTCCACCAGCGCGCTCGGCGGGCGACCGCGAAACTCGGGCCTGCGCGCGTCGGTGATGCCGACGCCGCTCGATGCGGTGAAGCGCGAATAGTCGGTGACGACCTCGCGCAGTTCGGCATAGCGGCCGACGCCGTAGACGCCGTACTTCTCGAAATAGACCACCGGACCGGCATCGAGCAGTTCCCGATTGAACGGAATTGGGTCCTCCAGCACGTCCATCGCGTAGGGATCGAGCGATACGACAGGCGCCTCGCGCACGCCCGTGGCTGTGTCGGTCATTGGCAGTCTCTCCGGACGACTTGGTCTCTCTGCGTGCCCGTGAACGTAGGCGACAACATTCCGCGCCAGAGTCCCCCGTGGCTGGGACGGCGCGGGCACAGAGGTCACCAAGCGGGGGACATTGCCGCGCGGGGCCGCGTGCTAGCGGAAAGTCGGGAAAAACCGACCATGGAGGAAAACATGCTGCTCAAGAAACTGGCCACGGCGGTGGCGGCCGTCGGCCTCGCCGCGCTTTCGGCCACGCACGCCTTTGCCGACACTGTGACGATCCGGTACTCGAACTGGCTTCCGCCGAGCTTCTTCCTCTGGGACGACGTCATCGAGCCATGGCTCGCCGACATCGAGAAGGTCACGGAAGGCCGGGTGAAGGTCGAAGTGGCGCCGAAGGTGGTGGGCACAGTCCCCGCCCAGTACGACGTGGTGCACGATGGCTTGGCCGACATGTCCTGGATGGTCGCCGGTTACACGCCGGGGCGCTTTCCCCAGATCGAATTCGGGGATCTGCCGCTGATCGGAACGAAGACCGCCGCGCGCGGACCGGTGATCGACAGGATGTACCGAAAGCACCTCGCAGACAACGGTGTCTTCGAGGGTGTCTATCCGGTTTCGCTGCTGTCGGTATCGCCACTGCAGATGGTGACGAAGGGCGCCAAGGTGGAATCGGTGGAGCAGCTGAAGGGAATGAAGTTCCGCAGCAGTTCGCCGACCCTGACCGAGGTCCTGAACCTGCTCGGCGCCGTGCCGATCCTGAAATCGGCCGCGGAGGCCTACGAGATGCTCGCGACCGGCACGATCGACGGCCAGATCACCAACCTGAACACGATCCCCGGCTTCAACCAGCTCGACCTGATGGACGGCGTCTATGTCGTGCCGGGCGGGCTCGCCAATGCCGTCATCATCATGGGCCTCAATGCCGACAAGTGGGCGCAGATCTCCCCCGAGGACCAGAAGGCGATCATGGAGATTTCGGGCGAAGCCTTCGCGCGCAAGGTCGGCCAGGCTTACGACGACGCCGATGCCAAGGCGCTGGAGAGCATGAAGACGGCCGGCTACCACATGGGCGAGGCCACCCCCGAGGCGATCGAAAAGATCAAGACCACGCTCAAGCCGATCGAGGACGCATGGCTCAAGAAGGCCGAGGAGGCCGGACTGTCGAACGCCCCGGAAATCCTTTCGGAGTTCAAGGCAGAGGTCGCAGCCGAGGAAGGCACGAACTGATCGGATAGGTTCACCAGCAGCCATAGGCCGACCCGTTCGGCCGGGCTGTCTCGCTTGCATAGGAATGCATGGCCGGTCCCGGACCTGTTTCGGGACCGGCCTTTTCATGTTGGAAATCCGTGCCGAGGCCTTGCCGCGTTCGAACCCGCCGTCGGCACACGCGTTATCGGAGCGCCTTCGCGCGCCCCTTTCGTTCCGATGCCACCAGCAACAGGCCGCTGGCGACGATGGTGAGCGTGCCGGCAATCGTCCAGGCGTCTGGCAGGCTGTCGAAGATGATGTAGCCGAAGATGACCGTCCAGATCATGTGCACGTAGATGAACGGCGCGAGGAAGGACGCCGGCGCGATGCGGTAGGCGTGGATCAGAAGCCAGTGCCCGATCGCGCCGAATGCGCCGAGAGACAGGAGGATCGAAAGGTAAAAGCCGTCCGGCGGCAGCGAGCCCACGAAGGGCAGCGCCGGAAGGCCGAGGACGATGGCGACCAGCGGAGGCATGACGAACAGGCTCTCATGGCTCTCCGTGGCGGTCAGAAGGCGCGTCGCGATGATGAAGACGCCATAGGCCAGCGTCGCGGCGAATGCCATGACATGCCCGATGCCGAGCACGCCCATGCCGGGCCGGGATATGATGATCACGCCGCCGAACCCGATGACCACCGCGACGATGCGCATCCAGTCGAGGGATTCCTTGAGAACAAGGCGGGCCAGCAATGTGACCCAGATCGGCGCGGCGAAGAAGATCGCGACGAATTCCACGAGTTGCAGCGTCAGGAGCGAGGAGAAACTCAGGATACCCGAGACGAACAGCACCACGCCGCGAAAGAGCTGGAGGCGCATGTTGCCGACGCGGAAGCGATCGCTGTTCACCCATGGGCGCAGGATGACCACGGCCAGCACGCCATGGGTGAAGAACCGCATCCAGTTGACGAACACCGGATGCACGTCCGCGAGCACCAGATATTTGGCGCCCGCATCGTTGAAGGCGAACATGAAGAAGGCGCAGACGAGGAGAAGCATCCCCTTCAGCGGATTGGAAACCGCAGCCTCGGATCGGATCACCATGCGCCTCCAGCAACGGACGTCGTCCCCGGCGAGATAGCCCCATGACGATGCGGCCCCTCGTCCGGCGCAAGCTCCTCCTCCGGATCTCTGGCGGTGAAGGTTCGCTAGCGTCCGGTTATTTGTTGGCGAAGAACTTCTGCGCCATCAGGCTCTGGGACAGCCCGCCGTCGCAATTCAGTTCCTGTGCGGTTACGAAAGATGCCGCCGGCGAAGCCAGGAAGACGACGGTATCCGCCAGTTCTGTCGCGACGCCCAGCCGGCCGAGGGGGATCTTGGCCTCGCGCTCGGCGATGATCTCGGGTCGCATGTTGGCGCGCGTCAGCGGCGTGTCGATCGTTCCGGGACTGACGACGTTGACGCGTATTCCGTCGGCCGCCCATTCCAGCGCCATCTGGCGGGTCAGAGAAATCAGCGCCGCCTTGCTCGGCCCGTAGGCGCCACCGTTGGGATAGCCCCTGCCACCGGCCAGGGAGGAGATGTTGACGATCGACGCGGACTTGCTCTTGCGCAGATGCGGCAGGCAGGCGCGTTCGAGAAGCAGCGCCCCTTCGACGTTGACGAGGAACGAGGTGCGCCAGTCGTCCAGGGAGCAGTCCTCGAGCGACCCGGGGAAGATCACGCCGGCCGAATTCACGACGATGTCGAGCTGGCCGAACCTTGCGATCAGTTCCGAAACCCCCGCGCCGATCTCGGACGCGACGGCGACGTCCATGGCGAGGCTCAAGGCCTCGCCGCCGTCGGCCTCGATCTTCTTCGCGACACCGTCCGCCGCTTCCTTGCGGCGGTCGGCGACCGCCACCCGGGCACCGTTTGCGGCAAGCGTGATCGCGGTCGCCTCGCCGATACCGCTGCCGCCGCCCACCACGAGCGCGACGAGGCCATCGAGCAGGGAATTCGACATCCAGTCGCGCGGGCGCGCCGGAAGCTCAGCCTTTGTTGCCATTTCTTCGTCTCCGTTGAAGCGATTGTCCGTCGGTCGGTCCCCGTCTTCGTCACGGCCGGTTGGCGGCGAGGCACGGAGGCATTCGTCGATGCCTATCCACCGGTCGACAACCCATCTGTACCCGTGACGTGGGACTCCCTGACCGGCGGGAATTCCCACTATGTCTCACGGACCGTCAGGAATGGGAACGTCATGACCATGGAACCGACCCGTGCGGACGACTTGTCGCCGCAAGACCAAAGGGAAGCCGCGGTGCTGGGCTACTTCACCCTGCTCATGAAGCGGGACCTGGACAGCTTCGAAGCGCTCTGGCAGCCCGATGCGGTTCAGGAGATCCCGTTCGTCCCCGAGGGGTTCGGAAAATTCGTGACCTCGAAGTTCGACGGCCGCGACGAGATCATGGCGCATTACCGCGCCGCCTTCGCCAACCGACGTGACCATGTCTTTGTCATCGACGCCATCCACCGCACGGACGATCCGGATTGCATCATCGTGGAGGCGCATGCCCGCAGTCTCGTCGGCGAGACCGGCCGGGTCTACGAGAACAGCTATGTCTGTCTCTTCCGGCTGCGCGACGGCAAGCTCGCGCTGCTGCGCGAATACGTCAATCCGCTTCAGTTCATGAAGGCCTTCGGCGGCGGTTTCGACGAACTCCGATAGGAGCGTCTCGGCTGTTCAGGCGTGCTCGGCTTCGGAAGCCGAGGCCTTGATGCCGGCAATGTCCCGGGCAGCGATGTAGCCGAACGTCATTGCGGGTCCGAGGCTCGAACCGCCGGCGGGATAGAGACCACGCGTCATCGAGTTCATGTCGAGACCGACCGCATACAATCCCGCGATCGCCCTGCCGTCGCCGTCGAGGACGCGGGCACTTGCGTCGGTCCGCAATCCCGCGACGGTGCTGAGGTCGCCCGGAATGAGCGCGATGGCATAGAATGGCGGTTTCAGGATGGGCGCGAGGCTGGGATTCGGCTTGTTCTCCTGGTCGCCGCGGAAGCGCGAATGGGCGTCGTCCCCGCGCGCGAAATCCGGATCGCGGCCCTCCCTTGCATGTTTGTTGAACCGTTCGACGGTCTGCTCGAGCGTGGCGGCATCCACCCCTATCCTTCGCGCCAGTTCCGCCAGCGTCGGGGCCTCGATCAGATAGCCGTTCTCCACCCAGCGGCGGACCGGATAGGGGAACGGGCGCGCCAGCCCCATGCCGTACGTGCGCAGGAACCGGCGGTCGGCAATCATGTGAACCTTCGAAATACCCAGTTGCTGCATGGTCATCACGAAGTGCTGATAGGAATCGGCTTCGTTGACGAAGCGCCTGCCGGTGGGGTCGACCGCGATCGATCCGGGCATGTAACGATCGATCATGATGTGCGGGAACCGCTTCACGGTTCCGTCCTTGTCCCGAACCTTGGAAACCGGGATGTAGATGCCGTTCGAAGGATTGTCCTCGACGAGTTCCCCGCCCGCGCGCACGCCCATCAGGACGCCGTCGCCGACATTCGCTTCGGGCTGGATCGACACGTGATCCCGCGCCATCGGGATGAACTTCTCGCGCATCTCCCTGTTGGCGCCGAAGCCGCCGCTCGCGAGCACCACGGCCGTCGCGGCAAGTTTCGTCTCCCGGCCATCCCTTTCCACGACCAAACCGGTCACGCGGCCATCTTCCGTCAGGACCTCCTTCGCCGCCGTTTCGGACCACAAGGTCACGCCGGCATCGATGGCCGACTTCAGAAGCCGTCCGGCGAGCGCATTGCCGCTCACCAGCCGGGTGCTGCGGCCGTGGCGCAGCCTGTCCGCCATGTAGTTGGCGACCATCCGGGTGGTATGGATGAAGCCCGACCATGTCCTGAACGCCTTGCGCAGCGGGACGATGTCGGCACCCGCGACCTGCATGCTGTCGAACACGGTGAATTCCGGCAGCGGCCGGCGGAGCTTCTTGAAATAGGGGCCGAGCTTCGAGCCGTCGTACTCCCTGGCGAGGACGCCGCGGTAGCGGGAAGCGCCCGGCTTCGTGGGAAGATAGTCGGGCGTTGGCGTCGGCACGAACTCCAGTTCCGTGTCGGCCTCGACGTACTCGAGCATTCGTGGACCGTTGTCCACGAAGGCCTCGATCTTGGTTGCCTCGTAGTAGTTGCCAAGGCATGCCTTCAGATACTCGAGCACCTTGTCGCGGCTGTCGTCGACGCCGACCGACTTCATGTGATGATGGTTGGGGATCCAGGCCACACCTCCGGAATAGGCCGTGGTGCCGCCGAACACATCCGCCTTCTCGACCACGAGGACCTTCAGTCCGTGCTTGGCGCAGACCACGGCCGTGGTCATGCCGCCCGCTCCCGAGCCCACCACCACCACGTCGAATTCCGCCATTCCCGATGCTCCCGACAATCGAAGACGCCGCGCCGCCCTGCCCCGGGGCTAGTTGGCGCGGCAGCATAGACTAGAAGCTTGCGGGACACCGCCTGCCCCCGCGCCGGGGGACTACCCCAGGCCTCGTCCGATTGTAGCTTCCTGGGATCAGCCGTCGCCTCGTGATGCGGCGCAAGGGAGGTTAGCCCATGAGCATGACCACGCAACCGACCGCCGGTGAAGGTTCCCACGGCGCGCTGCTCGAGCCGCCGGTGCTGGACGTCGACCCGTACTCGGTCGAGAACATCCAAAATCCGTATCTCTTCTTCGAAGAGCTGAGGGAGACGGCCGCGGTCGTGCGGCTGAAGCCATACGGGGTGTACGTCACCGGACGCTACGAGGAGACGAAGGTCGTCCTTAACGATCACGACCGGTTCATGGCCAGCGCCGGCATCGGCATCGCCGACATCCGCAAGCCGGGCAAGTTCCGTATCCCGAACCGGCTTCTGGAGAACGACCCTCCGGGACACACCGAAATACGCAAGACTTTGAACAAGATCCTGTCGCCGCTCGCGGTCAGGCGGTGGCGCGACCATTTCGAGACGGAAGCGGCGATCTTCGCCGATAAAGTCGTCGAGATGGGAGAGTTCGACGGAGTCGAGGACCTCGCCGAGGCATACATCCTGCACGTCTTCCCCGAGGCGGTAGGCGTCAACCTGCCGCGGACGGAAGCGCTGGCGATCGGCGAGATGAGCTTCAATCAGGCAGGGCCATACAACGACCTCTTCCGCGCGGCGGAAAAGAAGGCAGAGCCCTATCTCGAATGGTATGAAAAGAGCGTCCGGCGCGAAGCGATGCGTCCGGGATCGATCGGCGAGATGCTCTTCGACGCGGAGGAGCGCGGAGAGTTCGAAAAGGGCGTGGCCTCCAACATCTGCCGCGCCTTCGTGCGTGGCGGGACCGACACCACCATCGCCGGTCTCGGATTTGCCCTCAACCAGCTCGCCCGCAATCCCGACCAATGGGCGATCCTCAAGTCGAACCCGTCCAAGTTTGCGCGCAACGCCTTCGAGGAGGCGATCCGCCACGAATCGCCTTCCTACGTGAACTACCGGA
>CATMOC010000044.1 GCA_950071955.1 uncultured Mesorhizobium sp.
AAAGCGAACGCGAGTAGCCGAGCCTCAGCGTTTCGGGCAGCGACAGCCGGGTGAACACGGTCGCGTTCACCAGCGGCGATCCGGAGATGGCGGCGAAGCCGGTGGCGCCGCTGATCGTGGCGAGGTAGAGGCCACCGCGCAGATGGCCGAGCCACCTGTCCGCCGCGGTATAGAGTTCCGTCGCCATGCCGCTCGCCATGGCCAGGTTGCCCATGAAGAGGAACGTGGGAAGGACCGCGAACGCGTAGTTGGCGGTAATGCTGTAGGAGACACTGTAGAGCTGTCCGAGCGCGAGCATCTCGCCGCCGATCAGGTAGAGCCCGGCAATTCCGGCCGTCGCGAGCGCGATCGCGACCGGAACGCCGAGGATCATCAGCACGAGCATCACGAACGTGAATCCCGCGGCGATGGACAGCGGATCTGACATCGACGTTTCCCGGATGTTCGAAACAATCCCGGGCAGCGCGAGGGGCACTGCCCGGCAGCAAGCTGGGTGTCAGGGCGCCCGGACGGAGCCGCGCGCCTTGGCGGGCATCCTCAACGAAGCTCTTTCCACTTCGCCACCACGGCGGCAGCCTGGTCGCCCATGCCCTTGTCGGTCATCATCTTGGACCAGACGTCGAGCATGTCGGGCAGCATCCCTTCGAGCTTTTCCTGCTCGGGGAATGGAAGCACCTCCACTCCGTTTTCCTTGAGCGTGGCGAGCGACTTGTCGTTGGCTGCGGATGTCACTTCTTCGTCGAATGCCTCCGCCTCCTTCTGCACGTCAGTGATGAGCTTCTGCACCGACGGATCGAGGCTGTTCCACTTGTCGAGGTTCATGACGCTCATATGCGCAACGATGGGTCCGAACGTGATCTCGGAGGCGTACTTGGCGACCTCGTAGAGCCGGTTCGAGACCAGGAAGTCGTACGGCAGGATGATGCAGTCGATCGTGCCGCGCTGCATGGACTCGTAGAACTCGCCCGGAAGCACGGTCACGGGGGTGGCGCCCAGCGTGTTGAGCACGATGGGGAAGTAGTCACCCTGGCTGCGGATCTTGCGGCCCTTGAAATCCTCGATGGTGCGCAGGGGTTGCGTGCACAGCATGTGGTATTCGTTGAACTGTGCGAACCGCATGACGTGGAGCTTGTTCTTGTCCGCCTCTTCCTTCAGCGCCGGAATGTCGGCGAGCAGGGCGTTGCCGATCTGAACCGCCGCGGCCGAGTTCGGATAGGAGAACGGCGCCGAGCTCAGCGGTGCGAAGAACGGCAGGTTGGCGGCATACCAGCTCGGCGTCAGCGCGCCGGCGTCGAGTGCGCCGGTCGAGATCAGGTCGAACAGTTCGGCCGGCGAACCCGCCGCGCCGGCCCAGAACATCTGGAACTTCACCTTGTCGTTTGACCGCTTGGCGATTTCCTGTGCCGCCCAGTCGTCGGCCAGCGAACTGGTCGACGTCTGCGAAACGGAATGCCCGAACCGGATGTTGGTCTCCGGATAGTCCTGGGCCTGGGCGGCAGCCGTCCATAGGACGGTTCCCGCGAGTATCATTGTCAGTTTCGTCAGCATGTATTCCTCCCGATGCTGAGTTGCGAAATCATCGATCCATATTTGCGTATCGTGTCGGGGTTCGCCCGCCAATCGCCTGCTCTATGCGCCGGCTGCAAAGGTTCTTTGCAGCGAATAGGTTAGTTTTATAGCCTTTATCAATCGGTAACATGACCTTTTTACCACCGTCAAGCAGCGGGGTCGGAGCCGCCGCCCGCCGCCGCGCGTTCCCGTGCCACCCGAAGCTCTTCCATCAGAGCCGGGAGCCGCTCCCTGGCCCGGGATTCGAGTTGGTCGTAACCGTTGTTTCCGTGGGCATCGATGCCGACGGTGAGCGGCCCCAGGTCCTCCACCCGCATCTTCACAAGCCGGTAGTGCGTGACGAGATCGGACCAGCCGACCCCGGTTACCTCCTTGATCGCGTCCGTGTGGAGCGTGGCGCCTCCGCCGAGGATGGAAAGATACACGCAGCCCACCTCCTGCATGGCGCGGGCACATTCGGCATCGAGCCCGCCCTTGCCGCACACGATGCGCAGGCCGTAGTGCCGTATGATCTTCGGCATCAGCGGGTTGAAGCGGGTGCTGGTCGTGGGATTGATGTAGACGATCTCGAAGCCCTGGTCGGTATCCCTGCTATAGCTCGGCAGGTGGAAGAAGCCGGCGCCCTCCAGCGGAAAAGGCAGCTCCCGCTTGCCCTCCATCGCCTCGATGATGCGCTTGTGCGTCGGCAGTCCTCCGGTCGCGACGATCTCTCCGTCGACGGTGACGAGGTCGCCGAGCCGCAGCGCGCGGATCGCTTCCACGTCGACGGGGAGTGTCAGATGATGCGTCGCCATGGTCCCCCGATCCGCTCGATGCGCCCGTCATTGTAGAGACGGGCGCGGGTGCGCCGGTTGATCCAGCAGTTGAAACACACCGCCACCGGCGTGAACCCGTGGCCAGAGGCGTATTCGATGTGAATGGCGAGCGCGGTGGTGTCGCCGCCCGTCCCCATCGGCCCGAAGCCGAGCTTGTTGACGGCTTTCAGCAGCCGCTCCTCCATCGCTGCCAGCACCGGCTCCGAACTCGGCGTGCCGAGTGGCCGCAGCGTCGCGAGCTTGGCGATCTTGGTGCAGTAGTCGAAGGTACCGCCGATGCCGACGCCGATCGTGACCGGCGGGCATTGCTGCGCAGCGGTCTTGACGATGACGTCGAGGATGTAGGCCTCGATCTCCTCCAGCGTCGGGAAGCTGAAGATCTCAAGCGACGCCCAGCGGCCCGAGCCCAGCGCCTTGGGCGCGCAGGTGATGTCGATGTAGTCGGCACCGTCGATCATGTCCCAGCTCACCATCGGCATGTCCTTGCCGGCGTAGCTGCGCTCGTTGGTCAAAGGGTTGGTGACGTGCTTCAGGAGCGGCGGTTGAATGGTCTCCACCAGATGCGCGAAACCGTCGCTGATCGCCCGCTTCACGTCGCCTTCGAAACGCGCCTGCGTGCCCACCTTGATGAAGTAGACCGGCACGCCGGAATCCGAGCAGACGAAGCGGTCGGTGTTTTCGGCGCGGTCCGCGCTGCGCCGCATCATAGAGAGCACCTTGCGCGCGCTCTCGTTGGTCTCGGCCGCGGCCGCGCGGTCCAACGCCTCCTTGGCGTCGTCGGGGATGCGCTTCAGGGACCATTCGTAAAGGTCGGCGGTGAGCGACTTCACGGCCTCGTAGGTGATCGCCATCTCTCAGCCCTTCCCGAATGCGGCCGCGGCGTCGCGGACTGGCCGGCCGGCCCGCAGGTCGGCGGCGGCCTGCGCCAGCGTGTTGGCGATGCCGTAGCGCGTCTCGCGCGTGACCGCCGCGTAGTGCGGCGCGAGCACGACGGTCTCGAATCCGGCGAAGCGCGGATCGATCGACGGCTCGGCATCGAAGACGTCGAGCCCCGCGCCGCCGATTATCTTCTTTTCCAGCGCCGCGATCAGAGCTTCCTGGTCGACCACGCTGCCGCGCGAAACGTTGATCAGGATGCCTTCCGGGCCCAGCCTTTCAAGTACCGCGGCGTCCACGATGCGGTGCGTTTCCGGTCCGCCGGGGCAGGACAGAACCAGCACATCGCAGCGTTCGGCGAGATCGCCGATCGCCGGGACGTAGCCGTAGGCTAGGTCCGGCTTCTCGCGTGGGCCGGTGTAAAGCACGCTCATGCCGATGCCCGAGGCGCGGCGCGCGATCGTTTGGCCGATCTTGCCGAGCCCGACGATGCCGAGCGTGCGGTCGAAGACGCGCCGTGACGGGCTCATGCGTTCCTTGTCCCATCGGCCGGCACGCACGAAACGGTCCGCCTCGGCGATCCGCCGCGATACCGCGTAGATCAGGCCGATGGCGAAATCGGCCGTGTCGTCAGTCACCTCGTCGGGCGTATGCCGCACCACGATGCCGCGGCGCCCGGCTTCCGCGAGATCGATGTTCTCGAGCCCGGTGCCATTGCAAAGCAGCAGGCGAAGAGCTGGAAACCGGTCGTAGAGCGCGGTATCGGCGCCGGCGATACTGGTCGTCACCGCGACGTCGAACCCTTCGCTGGGGGCCTCGCCGCGTTTCACCTCGACCAGTTCGTTGCCGCGCGACAGCACTTCGCGGAGTTCCGGAGGAATGGCGGCGACGACGGCGATACGGTTGGTGCTCATCTCGCGTTCCTCACAGACCGGCCGCCGATACGCGTTCCTTCAGCGCGGGCGCCAGGCCGCCCAGCCGCCACACCTGCAGCATGCTCTCCGCATACGGCCGGAACCGCCGTTCCTCACCGGTCTTGCTGTTTCGCGCGACGCCCGACACGAGATCGACCTCCAGACGGTCACCCGTTCCGGCGATCTGCATGATGCCGGGGCAGGGGACGATGGGCAGGCCGTTGTTCAGGCCCTTGCGGATGAAGGCGGAGTCCGTCGATTCCACCACGCAGGCCCGGATGCCCGATTCGCGCATGGCCACGCAGGCATGAGGGTGACTGTGATGGCCGAAGTTGCGCCCCGCGACGACGATGTCTCCCTCGCCGACCTTCTGCGGGAAGTCCGGGTCCAGCAGCACGAAGAGCATCGCCTTCAACGCCGGAATGTCGAAACTGCCGAGGTCGGGCACCTGCGAATACTGGATGATGCCGTTGTCGGCGCTGACATTGTCGCCGAAGGCCCACACCCGTCCGGAGATCGTCATGCCGCGTCCCTCCGCAGCGCGGGATCGCCGCGCGGATCGACGATCGCGCCGGCAAGCGCGGATGCGGCGACGGTGATCGGACTGGCGAGATAGGCGCGGGCCAGCCGGCTGCCGTTGCGGCCGTGATAGTTCATCTGGTGCGTCGAGATCGAAACCTCTCCGTCGTTGAGGACACCCTCGTAGCCCCAGCAGGTGGTGCAGCCGGGCGCCAGGATGGTCGCCCCGGCTTCGGCGAGAATCGAGAGCAGTCCCTCGCGGCCCGCCTGGGCATAGATCTCGCGGCTGCCGGGCGTGACGTAGAAGGTGACGTGTCTTGCGATGCGCCGTCCGCGCAGGATCGACGCCGCGGCCCTGAGATCGTCCATGCGCCCGTTGGCGCAGGTGCCGATGGCCGCCTGATCGATGCGCAGGCCCGCCACTTCGCCGACCGGCGACACCGTGTGGAGCTCCGGCGGCACGGTGACCAGCGGCTCCAGCGCGCCAAGGTCGAACGATGCCTCGTAGGCGTATTCGGCATCGGCGTCCGCTTCGAACACCTCGAAAGGCCGGCCGTCCGCGCGCGACCGGGTATAGGCGAGCGCCGCCTCGTCCACCGGCATCAGCGCGGTGTCGGGCCCGGCGTGGTAGGTGCAGGCGAGCAGCGTCTGCCGCTCGTCCAGCGACAGTCCCGCCACGCCCTCGCCGTCATATTCGATGCAGCCTTGGCTGAGCAGGTCCGTCTCGGCGTAGTCGCGAATGATCGCCTGGGCGAGGTCGCGGATGTGTACGCCTTCCGCCAGCCTGCCCGTCAGCGTGAAGCGGATCGGCCGCGGCACCACCATCCAGTTCTCGTTCAGAACAGAGGTGACGACGACCTCGGTGGAGATCGCGATGTTCAGCGCGCCGACCACGCCGATCGAAGCGATGTTCGGCTCGTCGGAAAAGACGAGCGTGCCGGGCCGGGCGAAACCCTGCTCGACCAGCACCTGGTGGCGCAGGCCCGAGCCGGGGCCGAAATAGTTGGCGCCGTGCTTTTCGGCGAAGTCGCGCATCTCGCCGTGGTTGCGGTGGTAGGGCGAGCCCATACCGGCGGCGGTCGTGTGATCGACGACGAGCACCAGCTTTTCGGGATGCGCCAGCCGCGTCACACCGGCCTGTTCCATGATGCGCTTGCGCGCCGGCCAGGAAATGTCCTGGCAGCACGTGTAGTCCGGCGTCACCGTCACGTATTCGCCCGGCTCGACGGTTTCCCGTCCGGCGGCGCGCGCGATGATCTTCTGGACGACAGACTGTCCCATTCTTCTCATGCCATCGTGTGGGAGACGAACTTGGTGACGAGGAAGGCATCCATCGCCTCGATGCCGCCCTCGGAGCCGTAGCCGCTGTCCTTGACCCCGCCATAGGGGATCTCGGGGAAGGCGATCCCGACCGCGTTGATGGACATCATCCCGGTCTCGACGTTCGCCGCGATGCGGCTCGCCAGCTTTGCGGACTTTGTGAAGGCGTAGGCGGCGAGGCCGTAGTCGAGGCGGTTGGCCTCCTCGATCGCCTCGTCGATGTCGGAGACCGGCCGCATCAGGGCAAGCGGCCCGAACGGCTCCTCGTTCATGACGCGCGCCTCGAGCGGCACGTCGGTCATCACCGTCGGCTCGAAGAAGTTGCCGACATTGCCGATGCGCTTGCCGCCGGTGCGGATCTTGCCGCCGTGGGAGACCGCGTCCGCGATCAGCGCTTCCATGGCTTCCAGCCGGCGCACGTTGGCGAGCGGCCCCATGACCGTGCCTTCCTTCGAACCGTCGCCGACCTTCACCGCCGCGGCCATCTGCGTGAAGGTCTCCACGAAGGTCTCGTAGATCTCCTCCTCGATCAGGAAGCGGGTCGGCGAGGTGCAGACCTGCCCGACGTTGCGGTATTTGACGCCGACCATCAGCTTGGCGACCGGCTCGATGTCGACGTCCTTGGCCCCGATGACCGGTGCGTGGCCGCCGAGTTCCATGGTGATGGGCTTCATGTGGCGGCCCGCCATGGCGGCGAGGTGCTTGCCGACCGCGGTGGAGCCCGTGAAGGAAATCTTGCGGATCGTCCGGTGCGGGATCAGGTATTCCGAGATTTCCGAGGGCACGCCGAAGACCAGCGACAGGACTCCCGTCGGCAGGCCCGCGTCGGCCAGCGCCTGGACAAGAAAAGCGCAGGAGCTCGGCGTTTCCTCCGGTCCCTTCAGGATCACCGTGCAGCCCGCGGCGAGCGCCGCGCCCACCTTGCGGGCCGCCTGACCCATGCCGAAGTTCCAAGGCACGAAGCCGGCGACGGGACCAATCGCCTCCTTGAAGGCGAGCTGGTGTACGCCTTCGGCGCGGGCAGGCACGATGCGTCCGTAGGCGCGCCGCGCCTCCTCTGCAAACCAGTCGAAGGATTCGGCGGTGGCGTTCACCTCGTAGCGCGCCTCGAAAAGCGTCTTGCCCTGCTGTTCGGTCAGCACCGGCGCGATCTCGTCGATGCGCTCGCGCAGGAGCTCGGCGGCGCGGCGCAGGACCCGGCCGCGCTCGACCGGCGAGGCGTTCTTCCAGCTCCTGAAGGTGGAGCCGGCGCCTTCGAGTGCGACGTCGAGGTCCGCGGTCTCGGCTACCGCCACCGAGCCGGCCGTTTCGCCGGTCGCCGGATTGGTGAGCGGCAGGCTCCGCCCGCAGGACCCTGCGACCCATTTGCCGTCGAGGAAGAGAAGGACGTCGGCGGTCATTGCATCGTCTCCTGCTGCAGGCCGGCCGGCGAGACGCTGTTTTCCCACCGGATGAGGTCGGCGATGCGTTCGGCCAGCATGAATGTCGGTATGTTCGTGTTGGCGCACGGAACCGTTGGCATCAGCGACGCGTCGCCGATGCGCAGCCCCGGTACGCCATGGACGCGGCCGTCGCTCGCGGTGACCGCGGCCGGATCGTCCGCGCGGCCCATGCGGCACGTTCCCACGCAATGCCACACGCCCACGATCGCCTTGTGCAGATAGGCGTCGAGCGCGGCGTCGTCGGCGAGCAGTTCGCGTATGTCGTAAGGCGCGATGAACCTGCGGATCAGCGCTCCGCGCGCGAAGCCGGCGAAGTCGAGGACGCGCGCGAACACCGCCGTCTGGAAGGCATTCCACTGTCCGGGCCGCGAGACCTCCCGCACCCGGTCGGAAAAGATCGTCGGGAAGACTTCGGCGCGGACAGCGTCGAGCGCCGGGTCGAGCGCCACGCCGGCCACCCGGCGGAAGCCGTCGCGCATCCGCTGCAGGTCGCGCTGGTCCGAGAGCAGCCGGAAATCGACATCCGGCAGCTTGTCCGCCTGGGGTGACGTGATCGCGACGTATCCCCTGGAATAGGACTTGTTGATCCACAGATAATAGGTGCCCAGCTGCTCGCCGACGTCGTGCCAGGCTGAGCGGGCGAGCACGGCCATGTGCATGTCCGTCTCGGGACATCCTTCGAGGCCCGAGGAGAAGCGGTAGTGCACCTGCGTGTGATGCCGGCGCGAATCCGAGTGCCGGTTGCCCGGCCGGATGAAGCACGAGATTCCGAGCGCAGGATGTTCCTGGAGATTTTCCCCCACGCCTGCGATCTCCCGCACGACCGGGACCCCCGTGCGCGCCAGCACGTCGGCGGGGCCAAATCCGGAACGCTGAAGAAGAGCCGGCGTATTGATCGCCCCACAGCACACGATTGTCTCGCGCGCCGCGATCCTGACGTTGCCATCGGGGCCGGCGATCTCGGCGCCGGTCACGGCGCCGTTCTCCTGCGTCAGCCGGTTGACGCTCCTGCCGGTCACCACGACGAGATTGGGGCGGCGGCGCACCTGCGGCGTCAGGTAGCATACAGCCGCCGAGGCGCGTTCGGCACGTTCGTTGATGGTGGTCGTCACGCGCATGACGCCATCTCCCCATTCACCGTTCTGGTCGTCGACGGCGGGGATGCCCCGGGCCAGCAGCATGTCGCGCGTACCGCGCACGAAACCGCAGAACGTCGCCGGATCGGGCCGGCTGATCGGCACCGGTCCGTCGCTGCCGTGCAGGTCGCCGGAGGCGTCGAGGTCGCGTTCGAGCTTGCGGAAATAGGGAAGGGTGGACGCCCAGTTCCAACCTTCCGCGCCGAGCGCTTCCCACTCGTCGTAGTCGGCCGGCGCGCCGCGGTTGCCGAGCATGCCGTTGATCGCCGAGCCGCCCCCCAACACGCGCGCCTGCTCGTATTTTGCCGCCGGGCGCGGCGCATCGGGAACGGTCGGCACCGCGCCGAACCGCGCCATCAGGCCGTCGAAGAAGAATTCGCGCGTGAAGAAGGCGCGGCTCGGATTGCCCGAACGGATGTCGGCCGGCTGGCTCTCCTCGGTCAGGTCGGGTCCGGCTTCCACGAGCAGCACCCGCACGCCGGGGTTCTCGGTCAGCCGCGCGGCCAGCACGCAGCCCGACGTGCCGCCGCCGACGATCAGGTAGTCCGGCAGACCGCCCTGGACGCGCATGTCGGCCCCGGTGGTCATGCCTGCGCCCCGAAACCGTAGAGGGAAGCCGGATTGTCCACCAGGATGCGCCGCCGCAGTGTCGCGTCCGGGGTCCATGCCGTGAAGACGTCGAGAAGGTGCCCAACGTCGGGCGACTTGTCGTACATGCGCACGAAGGGCCAATCCGAGGCCCACATGAGCCTGTCGGGATTCGCCTCGATCAGCGCCTCGTGGAACGGCCGCTGGCTGTCGTAATTCGGCGCGTCGGTCGAGTTGCGGCACAGCGACAGCTTTATCCAGATCACGCCGTCCTTCAGCAGATCGACCAGCGTCCGGAAATCCGGATCGTCTACACCCTTCTCGATGTCGATGCCGGCCAGATGGTCGATGACGAAGGGCTGGCCCGCCTCGCGGATAGCCGGCGGCAGCAGGTCGACGAGTGTCGCGCACTTCGCCCAGACGTGCGGCACGAAGCCGTGCTCCTTCATGCGCGGAGCCAGCAGCAGGTACTGGTCCAGCCCGATGCTTCCCTTGTAGCGGCCGCCGCCGCGCGGATCGCGCATCTCGCTGAAGCGCAATCCCTTGATATTCGCCGCGGCCAGCCGCTCGAAATCGGCGTCGTCCGCATCCGCCGAAAGCACACCGACGCCGCGCGTCGTCTCCGGCCGCTGGCTGAGCGCTTCCAGAAGCGCGGAGTTGTCCGTGCCGTATGGGGCGGGTTGGATCAGCACCGCGCGTGAAAGCCCGGCGCGGTCGAGCATCTCCTGATGCACCGGTGGCGGCGCAATTGGCGGCGCATAGCTCGACGGCGCGGGAACCGGATGGCGCGCGAATGGCCCGAAGACGTGGGTGTGGGTGTCGCAGGCACCGGCCGGCGGCGGCGAGGCCGGTGCTTCCGGCATCCGCGCCGCGACCGGCTCGAGGACGTCGTTCACGATACGCTCCCGTCGGCCCGGCTCGTCGAAGCCGGGATCGCCGCCAGGCTGACGGGCAGGCTACCGTCCTCGGGGCAGGGGCCGCCGAGTTCGAGCGGCGATGCGGCCCCGTCGGGCAGCGGGATGTGATGCGCGTTGAGCGTCATCGAGACCAGCGTGTAGTAGCCGATCAGCGTGGTCAATTCGACGACGCCGACGGCACCCCAGCGACCCTTGATCTTCTTGTAGGTCTCCTCTCCCACCTGACCGCTTATCTGCAGCTCGCGGGAAAATTCATAAACCTCGGCATCGGCCTCGTCCTCGAAGTGCGGCGGCTCGCCGACGCGCAGGCTCTCCATGGCGGAAGCAGGCAGTCCGGCCTTTTCCGCAGCGGCGGCATGCACGTGCCATTCGAGCTGGCTGTTCCAGCGTCGTGCCGTCACCAGGATCGCCAGTTCAGACAGCCGGGGCGGCAGGCTGGTATCGTAGCGCAGCATCGCGCCGAAGCGTTGCCATGCGTCTGCGAGTTCCGGGCGATGGAGCGCCGCGCGCAAGGGGCCGATGAGGACTCCACGCGGGCCTGCGACGACTGCATCGACCACGCGCCGCTGCTCGGGCGTCAGCCCTTCTTCGTCGGGGAAGGGAATCCGGCCTACCGTCGCACCTTCGCTCATCATGGATGTCACGCGAAGACCAGCGCCGGCCCGGCCGCCCACGGTACGTCGGGCGGACCCTTGCCGTCGTCGTTGATGGCGGTCGCTTGCACCGACGGACGCGTCTGGATCCCTTCGTACCACCGGGCGAGGTTCGGGTTACCCTCCCGCCAGCGGCTCTCGCCGAAGCGGAAGTCCATCTGCCCGAGCGTACAGATCAGCGCGATCTGGCCGATGCCGAAGGGCTCGCTCGCAAGCGCGCCGGCTTCCTTGTCGAACATGGCGAAGGCGTGCCGGACCTTGGTGTCGAAGGCGTCGGTCAGCTTCTTGTACTGCGTCCCTTCGGGACGGATGCGTTCGTTGCGCCACAAGAGAAGCACGTCGGTGAGCCCGTCCGCAAATGCCTGCCAGCGGAGCTGGCGGAAGCGGGCTTCCGTCTCGGCGGGGAACAGCCGGGGGCCGTCGTGCAGCCCGTCCAGATATTCGCACACAACGCGCGAATCCGGCAGCGCCGTGCCGTCGTCCAGCACCAGCGTCGGGATCTTGCCGATCGGGTTGTCGGGCAGGAGGTCCGGGTTCGGCGGACCGGCCATCGCGACGACCGTGCGGACGCACTCGACACGGTCCAGAAGACCCGTCTCGTGCAGGACGATCATGACCTTGCGCACGAATGGCGATCGCGGCGACCAGTGCAGTTTCATTCAAGGCTCCTCCCTGGGGATGCCTCACTGGTAATTTCAAAAGGTCATAAAGTCAAATGTTAGAGCTATAGCTTTTGCGCATTTTTCAGGGGCGGTCCTGGAGGATCATCGCGGCCCCTTTTTCCGCGATCATGATGGTCGGCGAGTTGGTGTTTCCCGACGTGATCGTCGGCATCACCGACGCGTCCACAACGCGCAAGGCGCGAACGCCACGCACGCGCAGGCGCTCGTCGAGCACCGCGCGCTCGTCTCCGTCGATCCCCATCCGCGCCGTGCCGACGGGATGGAAGATTGTCGTGCCGAGATCGCCGGCCGAGACCAGCATCTCCTCGTCCGACTGGATGTGCGCGCCGGGCTTGTATTCCTCGGGATGATACGGCTCCAAGGCCTTCTGCGAGACGATCCGGCGCGCCCATTTGAGCGAATCGACCGCCACCCGCTTGTCCTCCTCGGTCGAGAGATAGTTCGGTTGGATGGCGGGAGCGTCCGCCGCCGCCGGTCCCGAAACGTGGATGGAGCCGCGGCTCGACGGCCGCAGATTGCACACGCTCGCCGTGAAGGCTGCGAAGGGATGGAGCCCCTGGCCCCAATTGTCGAGCGACAATGGCTGGAAGTGGAATTCGAGGTTGGCCGTCTCATATTCCGGCGAGGAACGCACGAAAGCACCGACCTGCGAGGGCGCCATGGTCAGCGGTCCGCGGCGCCGGAAGGCGTAGTCGAGGCCCATCAGCCCGCGCCGGAAGAGGTTGGCGTAGACGTCGTTCAGCGTCCGGATGCCGGTGACCTTGTAGATCGGCCGGATCTGCAAATGATCCTGCAGATTCTCGCCGACGCCGGGCGAATGCAGCACCGGCTCGATACCATGGCCCTTCAGCCGCTCGGCATCGCCGATGCCGGACCGTTCGAGGATGCCGGGCGCGGCCACGGCGCCGGCGGAGAGTACGATCTCGCCCTTCGCCTTCGCCCGGACCAGCCCTCCGTCCTTGCGGTAGAGGATCGCGACCGCCTTGCCGTCCTCGATCTCGACCTTCTCGACCAACGCCGCGGTCTCGACCCTGAGATTGGCCCGTTTCAGCGCCGGCCGCAGGAAGCCGCGCGCCGCGCTCCAGCGTCGGCCGCGCTTCTGGTTCACCTGGAAATAGGACGAGCCGGTGTTGTCGCCCGCGTTGAAGTCATCGATCTTGACGATGCCGGCCTCCTCGGCTGCGTCGCGCACCCGGTCGAGGATGTCCCAGCGCAGCCGCGGATACTCCACGCGCCACTCGCCGCCCTGGCCGTGCAGTTCGTTCGGCGGCCGCTCGTGATCCTCGTGCTTCATGAACACCGGCAGCACGTCGTCCCAGCCCCAACCGGTCAGCCCCATCTGGCGCCAGCCGTCATAGTCGCGCGCCTGCCCGCGCATGTAGATCATGGCGTTGATGGCGGAGGAGCCGCCCAGCACCTTGCCGCGCGGATAGGCGAGCTTGCGCCCGTTCAGCCCCGGTTCGGCCTGCGTCGTGAACAGCCAGTCGGCGCGCGGATTGCCGATGGCGAAGAGATAGCCGACCGGGATGTGGAACCAGATCCAGTTGTCGGCGCCGCCTGCCTCCAGGATCGCATCGCGAGCTTTCACCATATAGTTAGCCGACGGCGAGTGCCCGGTCAGCTTCAACGCGAAGTACGCCTTACCCGACGCACTGATCTCG
>CATMOC010000045.1 GCA_950071955.1 uncultured Mesorhizobium sp.
TTTCCTGCCTCACGGCCTCGACTTTCGCCTTGGCGTCGTTGTGCGCGGCAAGGATCAGGTCCTCGAGTATCTCGACCTCTTCCTCCTTGAAAAGTGTGGGGTCGATCTTCAGCGACTTCATCTCGCCCTTGCCGGAAAGTGTAACGGTTACCAGGCCGCCGCCGGCCTGGCCCGCCGCTTCGATGAGGGCAATCTCCTCCTGCATGGCCTGAAATTTCGCCTGCATCTCCTTGGCCTTGCCCATGAGGCCCATCAGATCCTTCATCGCGTCGTCCTTTCGTCAGATTTCGTCGTCGTCTTCGACGGCGGGCTCCACCGGCAGCGAGGGATCGTCCATCGCGCCCGCGACCGCCGCGTCGGGAATGCGTACGTCTATGATTTTCGAGCCCGGAAAGCGGGCGAGGATCGCCGCGACCGCCGGATCGGACCTGGCGTCGAGCAGCGCGGTCTCGCGCTTGTCTGTCTCGACTTCCGCCATGGTCCGACCGCCCGCGTCGCGCGACAGCGAAACGAACCAGTTGCGGCCAGTCCAGGCCTTGAGCCGCGTGGTCATGTCGTTGAGCAGCGTCTTGGGCGCGTCGTCGGTGAGGCTCACCTCCAGCTTGCCCGGCTCGATGTGAACGAGCCGAACACAGCGTTTCAGTTGGACCTTGAAGGCGAGGTCGCGGTTGGCGTCGGCAAGCGACGCGAACTCCTCCAGCGATTTGACCGGCACGACCTGGGAAGCTGGCTCGGGCTCCGGTTGCAGCTGCGGCCGCTCCTGGATTGGAGCAGCGGCGGTCTCGACCAGACGCATCGCCGGACCACCGCCGGACGATAGCATGCGCTGCTGGGAAACGGTCACGCCTCCGCCGCTGGACATCGCCGGCGCCGGCTGCGCCGCTCCCCCAGCACCGATCCGGGGCTTCGGGCCGGGTGCCGACAGGGCGGGGGAGCCGTCTTGCAGCGACTTGAGGGCTTCGTCGAGGGTAGGCAGGCTCGCGGCATGCGCAATCCTGATCAGCACCATTTCGCCGGCACTGACGGGCCGGTTCGAGCCCTGCACCTCGGAAATGCCCTTGAGGAGCATCTGCCAGGTGCGCGACAGAACCCGCACCGACAGCCGCTGCGAAAAGTCGACGCCGCGCGTTCTCTCGTCCTCCGTCAGCGATGCGTCCTGCGCCGCCTCCGGTACGAAGCGCAGGCGCGTCACCAGGTGGTTGAACTCCGCAAGGTCTGTGAGGATCACGGCCGGATCGGCACCACCGTCATACTGCACGCGATACTCCGTGAGCGCCGCTGCGACGTCGCCGCGCATGAGGCTTTCGAAGAGGTCGATGACGCGCGCCCGGTCGGCGAGGCCGAGCATGGCGCGCACGGCTTCGCCCGTTACCTTTCCGGCACCATGGGCAATGGCCTGGTCGAAGATCGACAGCGCGTCGCGCACCGACCCTTCGGCCGCGCGCGCCACCATGGCCAGCGCCTCGTCCTCGACGGCGACGTCCTCCTTACCTGCGATCCCTCGCAGGTGTTCGACCAGGAGGCCGGCATCGACACGCCTCAAGTCGAAGCGCTGGCAGCGCGACAGCACCGTGATCGGCACCTTGCGGATCTCGGTGGTGGCAAAGATGAACTTCACGTGCGGCGGCGGCTCTTCCAGCGTCTTCAGCAGGCCGTTGAAGGCCTGCGTGGAAAGCATGTGCACCTCGTCGATGATGTAGACCTTGTAGCGCGCCGCAACGGGTGCATAGCGCACCTGCTCGATGATCTCGCGGATGTCGTCGATGCCGGTGTGGGAGGCGGCATCCATCTCGATGACGTCGACATGGCGGCCTTCCATGATCGCCTTGCAGTGCTCGCCGGGCTCGGCGAGATCGATGCTGGGACGGTCGATGTCGGGGGTCTTGTAATTCAGCGCGCGGGCGAGGATACGGGCTGTGGTGGTCTTGCCCACGCCGCGCACGCCGGTCAGCATCCAGGCCTGGGCGATACGGTTGGCGGCGAACGCGTTGGTCAGCGTGCGCACCATGGGCTCCTGGCCGATCAGGTCGGAAAAGCTGGCCGGACGGTACTTCCGGGCCAGGACGCGATAGGCCTTGCCATCCGCGTTGTCGGCTTTGCCGGCCTCGCTCATCGGTCGGAGTGCCTCCATGTGGCTGTCGTCGGCATGGGTCGAAAGCCAAATGTCGCGTGCCGACACTGACGCGTCAATGCCTCATCCGGCTGCATCCGGACCGCCGCGAGCGGGTGGAAAGGTGGGAGGCTGGCACGGTGACCCGTGCCTTGGCTCGTTAGGGCTGCTTCCTTCCGGACCTGACCCGGTTGGCGAGTGGCTCGTCCACCACCAACCTCCCGGCTTCCATATCGGGGATTGTGATGCCGAATGCAAGGGAGGTCCGCGCTTTATGCCACGGCTCTGAATCCGCCTCGGTCGCCACGATCGTTCGCTGCATAGTGCAAATGCATCATGCGACACCCCGGCCGCTCTCGATACCATATGCAACCAGAAATTTGCATGTATGAACGATCACGCGCAACGAGGAGACAAGGCCGTCGCTGACGGCACCCTTCATTCGCAACGTTTGCTTCGCCGCCGGAATGCCCCACCAAAAGATTTTGGCCGGCCGGGCGAAGCCCTTTACCAAGCGATCGACGCCGGTCGCAAAATCAAGCCGCTGCCGGGATCGCTTCTGGCCTGCGGAGCGGAGCCCGGCGGTCGAGCCAGCCCGACAGCTTCTCCATCTGGGCTGCGAAGGAGAGCAGCGTCGTCTCATCGCCCGGGCGTCCCGCCGCCTGGATGCCGATCGGCAGGCCCGCATCGGTGACATGGACGGGCATCGAGATCGAAGGCTGCCCGGTGACGTTCTGGATCGCCGGCCAGTGGGTGAACCACAGGCTCTTGTCCATCAGCTGACCCAGGAACTGGTCTATCCTGAGCAGCCGCGTCAGGCGCAGCCTGTCGAGCGTGTTCTCCAGGAATTCGTCTGCCCCGGTCGGGTTCATAGCGCCGACCTTGAGTGGCGGATGGGCAATGACCGGCATCAGGACCGCGTCGTATTTGGCCGTCCGCGCGATCAGGTCCCGCGAGGCGGCGGCTAAGCGCTCCAGGGCCGCGTAGAGCTCGCCCGCCGAGAAGACCTCGCCGAAGCGTGCCAGGACGCGTGTGGCGCGTTCGAGCTCCGGGCCGATGGAGCGGCCGTTGCGGATGCTCTCCGCCCGCACGAAGCCCGCAGTCGCCGAGGCGACGGCCCGCGCAAAATCAGCCATGAAGGCGCGGTCGATCATCGGCAGGTCGATCTCCTCGACCGAATGGCCACCGTCCCGGGCAAGCGACACGGCCTTCTCCAGCGCGATCATCGTATCAGAGGAAATCTCCAGGCCGAGCGGCGATTTCCTGTAGACACCGATCGTCAGCTTGCCGGGATCGCGCGCGGCGGCCTGAGCGAAGGGCTCCGACGGTTCCCGTGCCTGGTAGGGCGCCAGCAGGTCCGGTCCGTGCGTGAGGTCGAGGAGACGGGCGCTGTCGCGTACCGAGCGGGTGACGACGTGATCGACGACGAACCCATACCAGCTCTCCGAGGAGAGTGGCGTCAGCGGGATACGCCCGCGCGACGTCTTGAGGCCTACCAGCCCGCAGCACGCCGCTGGCACGCGGATCGAGCCGCCGCCGTCGGAGGCGTGGGCGGCTGGGACCACGCCCGCCGCAACGAGCGCCGCGGCACCGCCGGATGAGCCACCGGTCACGTGATTGCGGTTCCACGGGTTGCGGGTGATCCCGAAGCGCTTCGATTCGGTGACCAGCCGCAAGCCGTATTCGGGCGACGTCGAGGTGGCGATCGGGATAAGCCCGGCCGCGCGATAGCGGTCCACCATGACGGAGCTGAAATCGGGGACCAGCGGGGGCGCCGTGCTCCCTGAATGCATTGGGACGCCTTCGATCGCGATCGCCAGGTCCTTGATGGCGAACGGAACGCCGGCAAAAGGGAGTGCGCGATCGACCGCCTTCGCCTGTTCGCGTGCGCTGTCGTAGAGCTTCTCGGCGATGGCGTTGATATCGTGGCCGGTCGCCTCGGCGCGAGCGATCGCCGCATCGACGAGTTCCAGCGGCGCGACGTCGCCCCCGTTTACACGTTCCGCCAGTCCCGTGGCGTCGGTTTCCCAAAGCAGCGTCTCGATGTCGTTCATGGCGTCTCCCCCTTCCCGAGGCTAGCGGTGCCGCGCGTTCGGCGCAACGCCGGCGCACTATGAGAACATGTGGGACAGCAGGAATGCCGCCAGGAACCCGCCGGCGGTGATCAGCCCGGCTGCGTCATGCGCCTCGTCGAAGGCCTCCGGAATCATCGTGTCGGCGATCATGGCCAGCATGGCGCCGGCCGCGACCCCTTGCGCGACCGCGATGTATTCCTGCGGCACGCCCGCGAAGAAGTGGTAGCCGATCACGGATCCGAGGCCGCACAGCGCCGCGATGCCCGCCCACAGGCCGAAGACGTAGCGAGCCGGGAGGCCGGAGGATTTCATTCCCGCGGAACTCGACATCCCTTCCGGGAAGTTCGAGAGGAAGATTGCCGCGACGATGGGCAGCGACACGCCTTCGCCCTCGAGCAGGCTTAGCCCGATCACGATCGATTCCGGGATACCGTCGAACACTGAGCCGAGCGCGATCGCCGCCGCCGCCGTGGCGGCCGATGCATCCGCGCGCGAGGAGCGCTTGCGGCCATGAGCCCCCGCGCGCGCCAGAAGCAGCGCGCCGGCCGTGAACCCCACCGCGCCCGCCACGAAGCCGGCGGAGGACGCCGCCAGTCCGCCGGTCGCCTGGGCCTCGTCCATCAGGTCGAAGGCGATGGCGGAGACGAGCACGCCCGATCCGAAGGCCATGACCGCGGCGATCAGGCGCGGCGACGGTTTGGCGAACCAGCCGACACCCGCGCCGATCAGCAGTGAGCTGCCCGCGAAGAGACCCCAGGACAGTGCGATCAGCAGATCCATGTGACGGTGCTCGCATATGTTTTACAGGCCGGTCAGTTGACTGCGAAGGCCGCGAGCGTGCAAGCCTGTCTGCGAAGCGCGGCCACGAGAAACCGGGATACATGACGGCGCCAGACATCACCAAGCTGATCGTCCGCACCTCCATGAAGGACCGCGCGGCTTTCGACCTGCTCTATCGCCACACCAGCGCGAAACTCTTTGGTGTCTGCCTGCGTATTTTGAGGGACAGGGCGGAAGCGGAAGAGGCGCTGCAGGACGTCTATATCAAGATCTGGGCCAAGGCGGACCGGTTCGCCGTCTCCGAGCTCAGCCCGATCTCCTGGCTCGTGGCGATCGCGCGCAACCACTCGATCGACCGGATCAGGGCGCGACGGCGGGCAACGGTCGAACTGGACGAGGCAACCGGCATCGTCGATCCCACGCCAGGCCCCGAGGCGCTGACCATGGCGGCGGGTGAACGGGCGCGCGTTTTCAGTTGCCTCGACGAACTGGAGAACGACCGCGCGGCGGCGGTCAAGGCTGCTTATCTGAGCGGATTCTCCTATGCCGAGCTTGCCGAACGCTTCGGCGTTCCGCTCAATACGATGCGAACCTGGCTGCGGCGCAGCCTGATGAAACTGAGGGAATGCCTGGAGCGATGAACCCGGCGCACGACAACGATCCCCGGGACGACGACACGCTCGCCGCCGAATACGTCGTGGGCGTGCTTTCGGCCGACGAGCGCCGCGCGGTGTCCGCGCGGATCGAGTCCGATCCCGCGTTCGCCCGGCTGGTCGACCAGTGGGAGGCGCACCTTTCTCCCATGGACGAGTTCGTCCCCGCAGAACCGCCCGCATCGGCCAAACGGAAGCTCGATGAGCGGCTGTTCGCGAACGGGCCAGCGGAAGCGGGCTCCCGCTCATCCGGACCCGCCGGCCTGTGGAGCAGCCTGGCCTTGTGGCGCGGGCTGACCGCGGCGGCGGTCGTGGCGGTCGCGCTGTTGGCAGTCCAGCCTTACCTCGGACAGCCCGGGCAGCCTGAACAAGGGGCCGGGCGGCTCGTGGCGTCACTGGCACCGCAGCAGAGCGACGTGCATTACTTCGTCGTCTACGATGCCCGCGAGAACGACATCGGCCTCTCGCACGTGACCGGCGAACGCGGCGCCGACCAGGACTTCGAATTGTGGGTCATCGAAGGCGACCAGCCTCCCGCCTCGCTTGGCGTCGTGCCGGCCGGCACCAGCGTCCACCTTGCGGTCGACCAGGCCCTGAGCCGGAAGATCGAGCAGGGCGCGGTCTTTGCCATCAGCCTTGAGCCGAGGGGCGGTTCCCCCACCGGACAGCCGACCGGGCCTGTCGTGGCCGCGGGCGACCTGCGCGAGATCTGAGCCGGTTTCGCCTCACGCGAGCCTGACGTTTTCGTGATCGGCCCGTCGAAACTTAATCCTCACGCAACCCGTGTCTCCACCTGCCTCCAGTCGAGAGAGGCAGGAAAACAGGGAGACCTCATCCTATGCGCAATCTCACCGCAAAGATCCTCGCCGGAGCTGTCGCGCTTTCGGCGCTCGCCACCTTCGCCCACGCCGAAAACCCGATGGTGGGCGGCGCGGCGATGTATCCGGACAAGAACATCGTCGAAAACGCCGTGAACTCCGCCGACCACGAGACCCTGGTCGCCGCCGTGAAGGCAGCCGGCCTCGTCGAGACGCTCTCGGGTCCCGGCCCGTTCACCGTCTTCGCACCGACTGACGAAGCCTTCGAGGCGCTGCCGGCCGGCACCGTCGACACGCTGCTGAAGCCCGAGAACAAGGATCAACTCACCAAGGTGCTGACCTGCCACGTCGTGTCGGCCGATGCAATGTCGGATGCGATCGGCAAGATGATCGCCGACGACGGCGGCACGCACCCGGTCCCGACCGTCGGCGGCTGCACCCTGCAGGCCAAGATGGACGGCGACAAGATCACGCTCACCGACGAGACCGGCGGAGTCGCCACCGTCACGATCGCCGACGTCGACCAGTCGAACGGCGTCATCCACGTCATCGACAAGGTCCTGCTTCCGGCAGCCTGATCCAGTCTCGTCCGCGCGCGAACGTCCCTCCGGTTCTACCCAAGATGCGTGCGGGCGGCGTGCCTCGCGTCGCGGGATCGCAAACGCGCGATCCGTGACGCGGGGCATCGTCAGTTGCTAAGTGCCGGAACGGGAGTTCCCATCTTTCGGAAAGTGGACTTTCCGCTTTCAAGGCGAGTTGATTTCGCCGTGACCTCCTCTCTGCGCTACATGCGAGCAAAGGAGCAAAACCATGAAACGCCGTACTTTCCTCTACGCGGGCGCCGGTGCCGCCGCTCTTCTGGCGGGCGCATCCTTGTTGCGTGTCCGCAGCATGGGACCCGATGCCATGGCCAAGACCGACGAGACATTCGAGATCACGAAGACCGAGGCCGAATGGAAGGCACAGCTTTCCCCCGAACAATATGCCGTCCTGCGCGAGGAAGCGACCGAGCGCGCGGGCACCAGCCCCCTTAACCACGAGAAGCGCAAGGGCGTCTTCCATTGCGCGGGCTGTGATCTCGCCGCCTATTCCTCCGAAGCGAAGTACGATTCGGGTACCGGCTGGCCGAGCTTCTGGGAGTCGCTGCCCAATGCCATCGGCACGAAGTCGGACAATACGCTTTTCATGACTCGCACCGAAGTGCATTGCCGCCGCTGCGGCGGACATTTCGGACACATCTTCGATGACGGCCCGCCGCCGACCGGCAAGCGCCATTGCCTCAACGGCCTGGCCTTGACGTTCCGGCCCGCCGGAGCCGCCTGATCGCGGGGCGCGCCTTGCCTACTTGTCCGCGGCGGCGGTCATGATCGCCGCGCGAAGGTCTTCCAGGCCCGCTCCCTTTTCCGATGAGGTCGCAATGATCCCGGGGAAGGCCGCGGGCCTCTTCCTTATCTTCTCGAGCGTCTCCGCCAGCAGCTTCGTCACTGCGGGCGGCTTGATCTTGTCCGTCTTGGTCAGCACCACCTGATAAGAGACCGCGGCGTTGTCGAGCAGGTCCATCACCTCGCCGTCGATCGTCTTGATGCCGTGGCGCGCATCGATGAGCAAATAGACGCGCTTCAGCGTCACCCGCCCGCGCAGATAGTCGAAGACGAGCTTCGTCCAGTTGTCGACGAGATCCTTGGGCGCCTGGGCGTACCCGTATCCCGGCATGTCCACCAGGGCCACGGGCGGCAGGTCGCCGGTCTCGCCAGAATAGCCATCCGGAACGAAGTAATTCAGTTCCTGCGTTCGTCCCGGCGTGTTGGACGTCCGGGCAAGCGCCTTCTGGCCGCCCAGCGCGTTGATGAGCGAGGACTTGCCGACGTTGGACCGGCCGGCAAACGCGATTTCCGGCGGTCCCTCGGGCGGCAGGAACTTCATGGCGGGAACGCCGCGGATGAATATCCACGGACGCGGGAAGACCGTCGCCTCCGGGGCGGGAACGTCGCTCACTCGGCCTTCTCCAGTCGTGCCAGGTCGTTTCCGGTTATGGCATCGATGTTGCGAGTCACCTTGTCAACCGGCCAGTTCCACCAGGCAATGCGCAACAGTCGCGTGATCGTCGCGTCGTCGAACCGCATGCGGGCGATCCGTGCCGGATTCCCGACGGCGACCGCAAAGGGTGGAACGTCGCTGCCGACGACCGCGCCAGCGCCAATCACCGCCCCGTCGCCGATCTTCACCCCCGGCATGACCATTGCCTCCATGCCGAACCATACGTCGTTTCCGACCAGCGTGTCGCCGCGGCTAGCGCCGCCAAGTTTTGCAAGATCGTAGTTTTCGCGCCACGCGCCGCCGAAAATGGCGAACGGAAACGTGGAGAAGCCGTCCATGGCATGGTTGGCGCCGTTCATGATGAAGCGGGTGTTCGCCGCAATGGCGCAATAGCGGCCGATTTCCAGCCGGTCGCCGATGAAGTCGTAGTGGTAGAGCACGCAGTGGTCCTCGAAGCGCTCGGGGCCAAGCGGATCGTCGTAGTAGGTGTAGTCGCCGACGCTGATGGTCGATCGGGTGACCAGCGGCTTGAGAAAGGCCGTTCGCGGATGGAACGGCAGGGGATTCGTGTCGTGGGGATCGGGCACGCGCATTGGGAACTCCAGTTTAGACAGGGACGGTCTCGAGCGGCATGGTCCGGCCGGGCGTGATGACGCCTGACGTCCGCAGATCCGCTTACCTGTTCACTGGCGGAGTTCCTCGCTTCCGAAATGCCGCAACCTGTCCACTTGCCCGTTCAATCCGGCGAGCACAGACCATTTCGACGCGAGCGGGCAGCCCGCGTCATCACAACCGGCGGCTATTCCGCCGGCTGCTTGTCCTTCTTCTTGAACAGCCCGACGAGGTTGTCCCAGAGTTCGATCTTGGCGCCCTGCCGCTTCATGATGATGCCCTGCTGGATGATCGAGAGCGTGTTGTTCCAGGCCCAGTAGATCACCAGCCCGGCCGGGAAGGTCGCGAGCATGAAGGTGAACACGACCGGCATCCAGGTGAAGATCATCGCCTGCGTCGGGTCCGGTGGCGTCGGGTTCATGCGCATCTGCAGGAACATCGTGACGCCCATGATCAGCGGCCAGACGCCGATCATCAGGAAGGCCGGCACGTCGTAGGGAAGCAGTCCGAACAGGTTGAAGAGCGACGTCGGATCCGGCGCGGCGAGATCGTGGATCCAGCCGAAGAACGGCGCGTGCCGCATCTCGATCGTGATGTAGAGAACCTTGTAGAGCGCGAAGAAGACGGGAATCTGGATCAGGATCGGCCAGCAGCCGGCGATCGGATTGATCTTTTCCTTCTTGTAGAGCTCCATCATCGCCTGCTGCTGCTTCATGCGGTCGTCGCCGTACTTTTCGCGGATCTCCAGCATGGCGGGCTGCATCTTCTTCATGTTCGCCATCGACTTGTAGGACTTGTTGGCGAGCGGGAAGAAGATGGCCTTGACGATGACGGTCGTGGCCAGGATGGCGAGGCCGAAGTTGCCGAGCAGCTTGTAGAGATGGTCGATGAGCCAGAACATCGGCTTGGTGATGAAATAGAACCAGCCCCAGTCGATCAGGAGATCGAACTGGCGGATCTGCAGGTTCTCCTCGTAGTTGGTGATCTGCGCCACTTCCTTGGCGCCGGCGAAGAGGAGCGTCTCGACCGTCTGCGTCTGCCCGGGCGCGATCGTGACGGGATCGGAGAGGAAGTCGGACTGGTAGCGCGGGCGGCCGTCGTCGAAATAGGCGTATCGCGGCTGAAAACTCTCCCCGCGAGGCACTAGCGCCACTGCCCAATACTTGTCGGTGATGCCCAGCCAACCGTCGGAGGATTTCGACGGGACGATCAGCTTGTCTTCTTCGACGTCGGAATAGTCGACCTCCTTCAGCCCGTCCTCGCCCGTCACTCCGATCAGGCCCTCATGGAGGACGTAGACGCTCGCGGTCTGCGGCTTGAAGAAGCGGGTGACGCGGCCGTAGCTGTTCAGCGCCACCGGTTCGCTTCCCGCATTGCTCACCGCATCGGAGATGGTGAACATGTAGTCGTCATCGATGGAGATCGTGCGCGTGAAGGTCAGGCCGGTGTCGTTCGTATAGGTCAGTTGCACCGGCGTATCCGGCGTCAGCACCGGCTGGCCTTCGACGCTCCAGACCGTGTCCGGCCCCGGAAAGTTTCCCGCCTGCGTGCCACCGGTGAACCCCACCTCGGCATAATAGCCGTGCGGAAGCGAAGCCGGATTGAGGAGATCGATGTTGGCTGAGTTCTTGTCGACGGTGACGTGATAGTCCTTGAGCAGAAGGTCGTCGATGCGGGCGCCGGTGAGATTGATGGACCCCGACAGGCTCGGAGTCTCGATCTTCACCCTGCCGCTGGAGGCGAGCGCGCCGGCGCGGTCCGTCGCCTGTGTCACGGCGGAGGCGCCGGGCACACCGGTTCCCGGTGCCGTCGGGATGGCGGGCGTGGTCCCGCCCGGGCTCGCGACGCTCTGGTCCTGTTGCGCGGTCCGTTCCTGCTCGATTCGCGCGACCTCCCGCTGCCGCTCGATGCGCGGGTTCATGTAGAACACCTGCCACACCGTCAGAATCAGGATCGACAGCGCGATCGTGATGAAGAAATTGCGATTATTTTCCATCGGGAGTGGTTCCGCGAATTCGTCGGGAAAGCTCGGCCTTCAAGGCATCGAACGGCGCGGCGAGTATCTCGCGGCGCCCGACAATCACATAGTCGTTGCCTGCCGCCATGTCACCAGCGGCGTGAACGCGCACTGCTTCTTTCAGACGCCGCCGGATTCTGTTGCGGACGACGGCGTTGCCGGTCTTCTTCGTGACGGTCAGGCCGAACCGCGGTTCGCCGCCGTCCTGCCGGTCGAGCACCTCAAGCAGGAACAAGCGCCCGCGCCGCTTCTCGCCGCGTCGCGTTGCAAGGAAGTCGGCCCGCTTCTTGAGACGCTGCGGGGAGCGTTGCGCGTCGCGCGCCTCCGGCAAGGAGTGCGGCTTTCCGGTCAGGCCGAAAGACGCTTGCGGCCGCGGTTGCGGCGTGCGGCGATGACGTCGCGGCCGCCCTTGGTTGCCATGCGCGCACGGAAACCGTGGCGGCGCTTGCGGACGAGCTTGGAAGGTTGGTACGTGCGCTTCATTTCTTTGATACCGCGGAGTGCGGCCCTTCTTGGTTCTGTCTCTCGAGAGCAGGAGCTGTCGGGCGGGGGCGGTCACGACAAACGTCGCGCCGGACCGTGGACCCGAACGTGCGGCGGCTTATACGGATCGCCCCGGGCGGAGTCAATTCGCCGGTCCCGCAAAGTCATCTTGGTTGCGCGTGCGCGGCGGAAGGCGCAACTCGCGGGCACAGCGCCGGTTCACCCGGGCGTGAATGGCCCCCGCATGTCCCTCAACAGACGGTGAGACCTCCAGTGAAACCCTTGCAGGCTCTCTTCGCGTGGCCCAAGTGGCATGATGGGTATGAGAGGGCCGACGCATCGGTCCTTGCGATACCCGGTCGCGCGGAAGACAGTAGTCACGTTCGCGCAAACAGAAAGCGAAGCCTTGTCCGCAGCCTCCGACAAGATCTCGACGAGAAGCGACCGCAGCCGCCTGTTGCGGTTCGCGCCGATCGCCGTGGTCGTCGCTGGCCTGGCGGTCGCCTACGCGATGGGTCTGCATGAGGTCCTGTCGCTCGACTATCTCTCCGAACGGCGCGAGCAGCTTCATGCGTTCGTGGCCGACAATCCCCTGTCGTCGCTGATCGGATTTCTCCTTGTCTATGCGCTGGCGGTGGCTCTCGCGTTTCCCGCCGCTTCGATCCTGACGGTCTTCGCCGGCCTGCTCTTCGGATGGCTCCTCGGCGGGGCGGTCGTGGCGGTGGCGGCAACGCTTGGAGCGACCGTGCTTTTCCTCGCCGCGCGCAGCGCCTTCGGCAGCCTCTTGCGCGAACGACTGGGGGAGAGGGCAACGCGCATGGCGGCTGGATTCGAGGAAGACGCCTTCGGATATCTCCTGGTGCTGCGGCTCGCGCCGATCTTTCCGTTCTGGGTGATCAACATCGCCCCGGCGTTCTTCCACGTGCCGCTGCGTGTCTACATCCTGGCGACGTTCGTCGGCATTCTGCCGGGCACCTTCGCCTACGCCTATCTCGGCCAGGGCCTCGAAAGCGTGCTCATGGCCGCCGAACAGTCCGGCCGGGACATCTCGCTGCGCGATCTGATTACCCCGGAGATCACCATCGCCTTCGTGGCGCTCGCCCTTGTTGCGGCGATCCCCACCGTCGTAAAGAAGTTCAGGAACCGCAAGGCCGACTGACCTGTTCCGACGGAAAACGCGATAAGGACGGGCCGACCGATGGCGACAATTCTCAAACCAGACATCTGCGTGATCGGCGCCGGCTCGGGCGGCCTGTCGGTCGCCGCCGCAGCCGCCGCTTTCGGCGTGCCGGTCGTCCTGATCGAGAAAGGCAAGATGGGCGGCGACTGCCTGAACTATGGCTGCGTCCCGTCCAAGGCGATGATCGCAGCGGGCAGGCGGGCGCACCAGATGCAGAACGCTGACCAGTTCGGGAT
>CATMOC010000046.1 GCA_950071955.1 uncultured Mesorhizobium sp.
CCGCCGGGCGAGGGCCTCGCGCCGGCGCAGGTTACGGCTAGTGCAGGACCAGCTCGCCGTTCACGCTGCGCCATTCGTTCGGCGCGATCAGTTTCCGGTGCGTGTAGGAAACGGAATGCAGCGGTCCCTCGAGCTTCTCGCGCCAGAACTCGACGAACCTGAAGAGCGCCGGAAAGCGGGGAGCGAGATCGTATTCCTGCCAGATGTATGTCTGGAGAAGGTGGGGATGGTCGGGCATGCGGTAGAGGATCTGGGCGGTGGTCAGTCCATACCCGTTGAGCATCAGTTCCATTTCAGAAGCGTCACGCATGGCAGTCCTTCCGGTCGTCCGTTGCCTTGGTCGATTCTCCTCCAAGGAAAAAGTGTCGGACCGGAAGGTTAATCGTCTATTGACATTTTCGTGATGGAAGCCGAATTCTGTCGCTGATTCAATGTGTTGGCAGCCGCGTCAGGTGGCTGCTGACAAGAGGCGGAGCGTTGCGGTGGCCGACAGCGCGACACGTCGACACGCCCAACCCAAGGTCTAATGTTGTGGGGCGCGGCGAATTGATAATAATGCGGCCCGGGTCAGCGGGCCGGCGAGCGCGAGCCGCCATGCCGCCGCGAAATGTCCGAACGGGAGGGAAAGCATGTCCGACGTCCATGTCCATCGTGTCAAAGCCGAGTGGAAGAAGCGGGCGCTGATCGACCGCGACACGTATGACAAGTGGTACAAGGACAGCGTGAAGGACCCGGACAAGTTCTGGGGCAAGCACGGCAAGCGCATCGACTGGTTCAAGCCCTACACCAAGGTCAAGAACACCTCCTTCAAGGGCAAGGTGTCGATCAAGTGGTATGAGGACGGCCAGACCAACGTCTCCTACAACTGCATCGACCGCCACCTGAAGAAGCGCGGCGACCAGGTCGCGATCCTCTGGGAGGGCGACAATCCCTACGACGACAAGAAGATCACCTATCGCGAGCTTTACGAGCATGTCTGCCGGCTCGCCAACGTGATGAAGGCGCACGGCGTCAAGAAGGGCGACCGCGTCACCATCTACATGCCGATGATTCCGGAGGCGGCCTACGCGATGCTCGCCTGCGCGCGCATCGGGGCGATCCATTCCGTGGTGTTCGGCGGCTTCTCGCCGGATGCGCTCGCCGGTCGCATCGTCGACTGCGAATCGACCTTCGTCATCACCGCCGACGAGGGGCTGCGCGGCGGCCGCACGATTCCGCTCAAGGAGAACACCGACAAGGCGATCGACATCGCCGCCAAGAACTACGTCATGGTCAAGAACGTGCTGGTCGTGCGCCGCACCGGCGGCAAGGTCGGCTGGGCCAACGGACGCGACCTTTGGTACCACGACGAGATCCGTGGGGTTAGGCCGGAGTGCGAGCCGGAGAAAATGAAGGCGGAGGACCCGCTGTTCATTCTCTACACCTCCGGGTCGACCGGCAAGCCGAAGGGCGTGCTGCACACGACCGGCGGTTATCTGGTCTACGCCTCGATGACGCACGAGTACGTCTTCGACTATCACGAGGGGGACATCTACTGGTGCACGGCCGATGTCGGCTGGGTCACCGGGCACTCCTACATCGTCTACGGGCCTCTGGCCAACGGCGCCACCACGCTGATGTTCGAGGGCGTGCCGAACTATCCCTCCGCTTCGCGCTTCTGGGACGTAATCGACAAGCACAAGGTCAACATCTTCTACACCGCGCCCACCGCCATCCGCGCCCTGATGGGGGCCGGCGATGAGCACGTGAAGAAGTCTTCGCGCAAGTCCCTGCGGGTGCTCGGTTCCGTCGGCGAGCCGATCAATCCGGAAGCCTGGGAGTGGTACTACAACGTGGTCGGCGAGAAGAAGTCGCCGATCGTCGACACCTGGTGGCAGACCGAGACCGGCGGCATCCTGATCACGCCGCTGCCCGGCGCAGTCGACCTGAAAGCCGGCTCCGCGACGCTTCCCTTCTTCGGTGTCCAGCCGCAGCTGGTCGACAATGACGGCAAGGTCCTCGAGGGTGCAGCGGACGGAAACCTCTGCATCACCGATTCCTGGCCCGGACAGATGCGTACGGTCTACGGCGACCACGAGCGCTTCATCCAGACCTACTTCTCGACCTACAAGGGCAAGTACTTCACCGGTGACGGCTGCCGCCGCGACGGCGACGGCTACTACTGGATCACCGGCCGGGTCGACGACGTCATCAACGTGTCGGGCCACCGCATGGGTACGGCGGAGGTGGAATCGGCGCTGGTCAGCCACGACAAGGTCTCGGAAGCAGCCGTCGTGGGCTATCCGCACGACCTGAAGGGGCAGGGCATCTACTGCTACGTGACCCTGATGTCGGGCGTCGAACCCACCGAGGAGCTGCGCAAGGAGCTGGTGGCGCATGTACGCCACGAGATCGGGCCGATCGCCTCGCCCGACAAGATCCAGTTCTCGCCCGGCCTGCCCAAGACACGCTCGGGCAAGATCATGCGCCGCATCCTGAGGAAGATCGCCGAGGACGATTTCGGCGCGCTGGGCGACACGTCGACGCTCGCCGATCCGGCGGTCGTGGACGACCTCGTCTCGAACCGGCAGAACAAGAAGAAGTAGCAGCAGTGGACCTCGCCTCCCTCGCCATCTTCGCCGGCGCGCTGATCGTGGCGGCCGGCTCCCCCGGTCCCAGCATCGCCGCGCTGGTGGCGCGCGTGCTGGCGCGCGGCCCCCGCGACGTGATGCCTTTCCTGGCGGCGATGTGGATCGGCGAGGCGATCTGGCTCTCTTTCGCGATCTTCGGGCTGGCGCTGATCGCGCAGAGCTTCCATGCCGTCTTTCTGGCGATCAAATGGGCCGGCGTCGCCTATCTCGCCTGGCTGGCCTGGAAAATGTGGACGGCACCCGTCGCCGCAGAGGGCGGGCAGGCGCCAGCTTCCGGCTCGCCGTGGAAGATGTTCGCCACGGGCATGGCGGTGACGCTCGGCAACCCCAAGATCATGATGTTCTACATGGCGCTGCTGCCGACCATCATCGACCTGGACTCGGTCACGCTGCTCGGTTGGGCGGAACTGACGTCGACGATGGTCCTGGTGCTGGTGGCGGTCGACCTCGGCTGGGTGTTGGCTGCCGGCGGTGCGCGAAAGCTCCTCCGGAGCGCGCGTGCGATGCGCGTCGCGAATCGTGCCAGCGCCACCATGATGGCAGGCGCGGCGGCGGCCATCGCGGCGCGCTGAGGCTGCCTGGCCTCGGCCGCTCAGCAGCCGATCGCCGTGCGGATCCTGTCGACCTGTTCCTTGGTCCTGCAGACGTTCTCGCAGGGGATCCCATCGCCATCACCGTCGGCGCGCCGGTATCCGCCGCACCACAGCCGCACCGCCTCCTCGCAGGATGACACCTCCTTGCAGGTGCGCGCGGCCACGGGAATCGCGAGAGTACCGGCGACGGGCTTGCTTAGCGGCGGCGAAGCGCTCGCCGGCGTGCAAAGGCCAGCGAAGAGCAGAAGGGTCGCTGTTGCGCGGGCTAGATGAAGTGCAACCCTAAAATCTCCAATCATCCGGAATTCTACCACGGGTAGATAGCCACGAAAACCGGCGGGTGACGCGGTGGCCGGCGTGCGGACCTGTTGCAGCGACGCCACTTGCATTCCAGGCCGGATCACCCCATCCTCTCTCTTGTGTTCAACGAACTGAAAGGAGGTGATCCGATGTCGAGTGGTTTCGTTTCCCAGAGCGTGGCTTCGGCGGATCGCCTTTGCGGGAAGCAGCCTTCCTGATGAAGGGCGTGACGCGCGGCTGACGGCCTTGCCGTCGCCACGAGCCGCGCCGCGGACGGAAACACGGGGGCCGCCTCATCGGGCGGCCCCTTTTCCTTGGTGTCGCCTTGCCGATGCGGGTCGAGGCGTAGCGTCGACTACTTGACGATCGCCAGGCGTTCGATGTTGGCTGCGATGGCCTGGAACGCTGCGTCGAGTTCGGCGCCGCTGCCCGCCTCGAAATAGTGCTTCGACGACGCATCGTCAGTTGACGCGCACTTCGCCATGACCTGCCTGGCGGCGCTCTCCTTGAGCATGAATCCGACGGTGAAGATCTCGATGCCGTCCTTCTTCATCTCCTCGCACAGCCTTTCGGCATGGTTGCGCGAGCGCGTCTGCTGCTGCGTGCGGGGCTGCTCCCAGCGGCCCACGCCGGCAAACGCGGTATTGAACTCCCCGTCGGTCATCAGGATCGCGAACTTGGCCGTCTTGTCGTCGGAAGCCCTGGCCGGCGCCGAGCCAGTGGGGAGGAAATCCTTCCACTCGCGTGACAGCATGTACCAGGTCCACTGGATGCCGATGTGTCCCGCGGTGGCACCGTCGGCCGAGAAGGAATCGATGCGGTTGTCGAGCCGCGCCTTGTCCGCCGTCAGCGGCGAAAGCTGCGCGCCCGGACAGAACTGCAGGCGATAATCGCGGCTCGGCATCGCCTTCCAAGGACTGGCGTCGGAGAACTGATAGCGGCCCTTGCGTTCCGTGGCGCAGGTGTCGGGACGGAAGGAGGACGAGGCGGAGCGCGCACTGTCGATGGCCGGCGGCTCGTCGGTCGTATAGCCGGTCTCCACGTTGACCGTGTTCGCCAGTGCTCCGACGTTGACGGAATCTGCATAGGGAACGATGGCGACGCGCACGCGCGGATCGTCGGGGTCCTGTCCGGTCAGGAACGTCGAAACAGCGCCCTTGGCTGCCTTCTTCAGGTCCTTGATCTTCTGGCCGGCCATCGAGCCGGTCACGTCCAGCATCATCGCCACCTCGATCCGCTTGTCGGAATAGAGCGCGGCGGATTCGACGGCGATACGGCGCGTGGTCGACGAGCGGAAGACCGGGAAGGCGAGATCGAGGACGACGCTCGCATGCGCCGTCACCATCCGGGTCGAGCGGTCGACCTCGACGCGGTCGAGCGTGACGCGGTCGGCCTGGGCGAACCCCCTGATCCCGTTCGCCTGCAGGAAAGCGGATACCATGGCATCTGCGTCCTCTGGGTCGATCTTGTGAGTGGTTAGGTCGCGGGCCGTGGACGTCACCGCCGAATCCAGCGCCTGCTGCAGGTTCGATTTCGTCAGCGTCAACTGGGCAATGTTGATCGCGAAACCGCCTGCCAGCACCAGAACGGAGATCGCCGCGCCGGTCGCGACGGCGAAGTTGCCGCTCCGGTCGCTCCAGAACCACTTCACCCATTCGACAGACGATTTCCTCGACATGACCTGACCCATCCGCGGCAGTCCGCTTCGCACAGGTCAAGCAAGTTCGCTGCCAGTCCCAGGCGCGGCCGGCGCCGGCCCGAGGCAGAGAGGCCAAGCCCTTGAGGAACAGAGGAACTTCTTCGGGGTATGGTTACCGGTTGGTTAACCGGCGCCGCTCGGAAGCAGCGCATAACCAGTGCTGGCTGCTGCCGGAAACCGGTTCGCGAAGGCGCTGTGCCGAATCGGCGCGGCGCAGGCTCAGCACCAGCCGGCCCGCCCGCCGCCCGCGTATGGCCTCACAAGGTCGGCATCGAGAAGCCGTTTTGCGACCAGGTCTCCCGCACCCGTGGTGACGTCGGCGACAACGCGGCCATAGAACTTGTCCGATGCAATGTTGGAGATCGTCACCGGCGCGTCGCCGTGGATCAGATCTTCGAGCGCATCGGTCGCGCGCACTGCCGCCTTGCGCTCTCCGTCGCAGCGGGCGCGCAACTCAGGCGCATCCACCCCGCGCAGACGAACGTTCACCGTCAGCACCTGGCCGGGCCAGATAAGTGCCTCCGCGGTGAAGGTGTCGCCGTCGATGACTTTCAGGACATGTGCCACGACCGGGCCGGGAAAGACGTCCGCCGCACGAGCGCCGTCAAGCGGGAGCGAGACGGAGAAGGCTATGACCGCGGCGGGCAAGAGCCGCGGATGCCACGCCGGGAAAGACCTTGGTCGGGGAATCGCCATAGGAGGAAAATAGTCCTATTTTCTTCTCCCGGCAAGAGTGTTCGGCCCGGGGCCCTAGAAATCGGTGGCCAGCCCCTTCACCTCCCAGTCGCCGTAGCGTCCGGGCTCCTTCCCCCCGCGCCCGCCGAGTTCCTTCGGCATCTCCGCCTCCTTGCGAAGATAGGCCTCACGCCGCGCCTCGGCTTCGGCAAGCGCGCGTCTGGCCGCTTCGCTCAGCGGCTTTTGCCGCGCGGCGTGTTCGTCTCCGCCGGATGCCTCGTCCTTCGCCGCAGTTCTTTCCGTCACGTCCGCACCGTCCCGAATATTGAAGTGGCAATCGCTGCTTCCCATCATATAGAGCGGTTCGGAATCCGGATCGAGCCCATGGCCGGACCGCAGGATCGGAGACGTCGATGAACATGATACGCACTGCGATGCTGCTGGCCGTCCTCACGGCGCTGTTCATGGGCATCGGCTACATGATCGGTGGTTCGGGCGGCATGCTCATCGCCTTCGTCATCGCTGCCAGCATGAACCTCTTCAGCTACTGGAACGCCGACAAGATGGTGCTGAGGATGCACCATGCGGTGGAGGTCGACGAGCGCAGCGCGCCCGAGTACTACGAGATTGTGCGCGGCCTGACGCAGAATGCCGGCTTGCCGATGCCGAAGGTCTACCTCATCCAGAACCCGCAGCCGAATGCCTTCGCCACCGGGCGAAATCCGCAGAACGCCGCGGTGGCGGCCACGACCGGGCTTCTGGAACGGCTTTCCTACGAGGAAGTCGCAGGCGTGATGGCGCATGAGCTCGCCCACGTCCAGAACCGCGACACGCTCACCATGACGATCACCGCCACCCTTGCGGGCGCGATCTCGATGCTGGGCAATTTCGCCTTCTTCTTCGGTGGCAACCGCGACAACAACAATCCGCTCGGCATCGTCGGCGTGCTGGCGGCGATGATCGTCGCGCCACTGGCCGCCATGCTGGTTCAGATGGCGATCAGCCGTACGCGCGAATACTCTGCCGACCGGCTCGGCGCGCAGATCTGCGGCAACCCGCTGTGGCTCGCGTCTGCGCTGGACAAGATCTCGACTGCGGCGAAACGCATCCACAATCCGGACGCCGAACGCAACCCGGCAACGGCCCACATGTTCATCATCAACCCGCTCTCGGGCGAGAGGATGGACAACCTCTTTTCCACGCACCCGAATACCGAGAACCGCATCGCGGCGCTGGAAGAGATGGCCGGCAACGGAATGATGCGGAGCGCACCGGCGCAGGCTGCGCCGGAAGGACCATGGAACGGAGCTGCCCGCGCCAAGACGCCGCGTGCTGCTCCCCGGGAGCCGTCGCGCACGTCCGTTCCCCGCGCCGGGCGTGAACGCCGCAACGACGACGGGCCGAAGGGCCCGTGGTCGTGAGGGCCGGGAACGGCCGCAAGTCCGCCACCCCGAACGAAAGCCATAGGGTTCTCCCCGGATCGGACAATGCCGCGCCGGGCCTGCCGGCGAGGAAGACGGCCGCGAGGCTGCTCGCCGCCGTGATCGACAAGAAGACGCCGCTCGACGGACTGACCGACAACGAGCACGGGCATCCGCAGTATCTGGCGCTGGAGGCGCGCGACCGGGCGCTCGTGCGCGCCATCCTTGCCACCGCGCTGCGCTATCGCAACACCATCGGCGCACTGATCGGAAGCCGCCTCGACCGGCCGCTGCCGGTCAACGCGACCGCGCTGGCGCATGTCCTGCACGTGGCGGCGGCGCAGATCCTGTTTCTCGACATCCCCGACAGCGCGGCGGTGAACCTCGCCGTCCTGCACGCCAAGGGCGACCCCCGCACGGCGCGGTTTTCCGGAGTGGTGAACGGTGTGCTGCGCGAACTCGCCCGGAGAAAGGAGCGCTCGCTTTCCGCCGCGCTTGCGGCAAACCGCGACGCGCCGGAATGGTTCGCGCATCGTCTGGAAGAGGTCTACGGCGCCGAGACGGCCACGGCTATTCTCGCCATGCACCGGGTCGAGGCGCCGGCCGATTTCACCGTCGTTTCCGATCCCGAAGGATGGGCGCGAAAGCTCGGCGGGATAGTCCTGCCGACCGGCGGCGTGCGCGTCGCCTCCCTGGACGGGGCGGTTCCGGACCTGCCCGGCTATGCAGAAGGCGCATGGTGGGTGCAGGACGCGGCGGCGTCGCTGCCGGCCCGCATGCTCGGCGACGTCCGCGGATCGCGCGTTGCCGATCTCTGCGCCGCCCCCGGCGGCAAGACCGCGCAATTGGCGAACGCGGGCGCCCATGTGACTGCGCTCGACGTGTCGGCGAGCCGGCTCAGGCGGCTGCGGCAGAACATGGAGCGGCTCCGGCTCGACGTGGAAATCGTCGAGGCCGACCTCATGAACTGGGAGCCGTCGGCCGCGTTCGACGCCGTGCTTCTCGATGCGCCCTGTTCGTCGACGGGGACGGTGCGCCGCCACCCGGACGTGCCGTGGACCAAGTCGCCGCAGGATATCGAGAAGCTGGCCGGCGTTCAGGCGCGGCTGCTCTCGCGGGCGGCCCTGCTGGTGCGACCGGGCGGGCGCCTCGTCTTCTCGAACTGTTCGCTCGATCCCGCCGAGGGCGAGGCGGTCATCGCCGCATTCCTTGCCGAATCAGCCGGCTACGAGCGCGATCCGCTGAAGCCGGGGGATGTTCCTGGAGCGGAGGACTTCATCAACGAACGGGGCGAACTCCGCACCACGCCGGCCGGGTTTTCCCTCGACGACCCCAGGATTTCCGGTCTCGACGGCTTCTTCGCCGCACGTCTCAGGCGAAAATCCTAGGACATCGCCCGTCGCTTCAAAAACGATGTCGCGCAGCGGTTTGAATCAGATAGACTCTTGCCGGGCGGGACGTTCGAGGGACAGGATCATTGGCGAAGGCGGGGGGGCATTCACCGCGCTTGTGGAGACTTGTCGCGAAGGAGGCATGGCGCCGTCTGCGTCGCCGCCTGCGCACGGGTCCCGCATATCGCTGGCGCTATGCCGGGCGCACGCCCGACCGCGTGCTGATCGCGCCACCCGATCTGCGGCTGGCGGACGCCTATCTCGCCTCGGAAATGTATCACGGCCGGTTTCCGCTCGCCGGACGCATGGTCGAGACTGGCGGAGAATCGCCTTTCGGCGTGGAAGGCGCGGGCGAGGCATGGCTGAAGTCGCTGCACGGCTTCCGCTGGCTGAGACACATGCGCGAGGCGGGCACGGACCTCGCATCGGCGAACGCCCGCGCGCTGATCACCGACTGGATCGACACGGACGGCTCGCGCCTGCGCGGCATTGCGTGGGAGCCCGACGTGACCTCCAAGCGGATCATCGCCTGGCTGCAGCATTCCACGATCGTCCTGCAGGGGGCCGAGTTCCAGTTCTACCGGGCCTTCCTGCGCTCGCTCTCGCTGCAGATCCGCTACCTGCGCGCCATGGTGCGGGAAATGCCGGATGGCGAGGAGCGGCTCAGGGCGCGCATCGCACTGGCCTTCGCCGCGCTGTCGCTGCCCACCGCTTCCACCACGTTGCGCAACGCCACGCGCAATCTGGCCCGCGAGCTCGACCGGCAGATCCTTGCCGACGGCGGCCACATCTCGCGCAACCCGCTGGCGATCCTGGAGCTTCTGGCCGATCTCCTGCCGCTGCGCCAGACCTACGCCAACCAGGCCGAGGCGCCGCCACCGGCCCTGATGGGTGCGATCGACCGGATGCTGCCCGCGCTCCGCTTCTTCCGCCACCATGACGGAAACCTCGCCCGCTTCAACGGAATGGGCGCCACCATTCCCGACAGGATCGTGGCGATCCTGCGGCATGACGATGCGATCGGCCAGCCGCTCCTGCACGCCCCGCATTCCGGCTTCGAACGCCTGACGATGGGCGCGACGACGGTCATCGCCGACACGGGCGCGCCGATCCGTCCCGAGGTGTCGACGCAGGCGCATGCTGGGTGCCTCTCCTTCGAATTCTCGTCGAAGCGAAGGGTTCTAGTTGTCAATTCCGGCGTCGACACTTACGGTCCCAAGGATTTTCTCGCGCTCGCCCGCGCGACGGCCGCGCATTCGACAGCCGTCCTCAACGACACGTCGTCCAGTCGCATTCTTTCGTCGCCGCGCCTGCGCGCGTTTCTTGGCCCGCTCCTGGTGGGCGGTCCGAACCGTGTGCGGTCGCGACGCACGGATGCCGGCGGCACCCAGGGCTTCGTCGCCTCGCACGACGGCTACGTCCCGCTGTTCGGCATCGTGCACGAACGCGAGCTTTCGCTCGGCGCGGAGGGAGCGGTGCTCGACGGCGTCGACCGGTTCCACCGACCGGACGGCTCGGCCCCCCGCGACCGCGACGACGCGGTGGCGATTCGCTTCCACGTCCACCCGGATGTCATCCTGCTGCGCGACAAGGCGCAGCGGCTCGTGCTCTCGGCCGGCGAGGACAATCACTGGCGGTTCGAGTGCGAGGCCGTGAAGCCCTCCGTGGAGGAATCGATCTTCTTTGCCGGTCTCACAGGGCCGCGGCGCAACCTGCAGATCGTCCTCCATTTCCGGGCTTCGCAAAGGCAGGAGGTGCGCTGGCGTTTCGCGCGCCTGCGCGGATAGGATTGCCGCCCGCCGCGCACCGCCCTCCAGCGTTTGTTTTCGTCGGCGCATATGCTAGGGCGCGGCGTCCCCGCATTCACGGAGTACCCCGCGCATGGCCGTCGCCTCCAAGAACATTCCTGCGCCGGATCTCGTCGCAGTTCGCCGCGCCCTCCTGTCCGTCTCGGACAAGACCGGTCTCGTCGAATTCGCCTCCGAACTCGCGCACCGAGGTGTCGAACTGGTCTCCACCGGCGGCACCGCCCGGGCAATCGCGGAGGCGGGGATCGCGGTGATCGACGTCTCGGACGTGACCGGTTTTCCCGAGATCATGGACGGCAGGGTGAAGACGCTGCACCCGCTGGTGCACGGCGCGTTGCTCGGCGTGCGCGACGACCCCGAACACGCAGCGGCCATGGATGAGCACGGCATAAGACCCTTCGACCTCGTAGTGATCAACCTCTATCCCTTCGAGGAGGTGCGGTTTGCCGGCGGAAGCCAGGCCGAGACGGTCGAGAACATCGACATCGGTGGCCCGGCGATGGTGCGCGCGGCGGCGAAGAACCATGCCTATTGCACGGTCGTGACAGATCCGGGCGACTATGCCGCCGTGCTGAATGCGCTGGAGATGAATACGGGCAGCCTGTCGCTCGAATTCCGCAAGAAGATGGCCGCCAAGGCGTTCGCCCGCACCGCCGCCTACGACGCGGCGATCGCCAACTGGTTCGCGGAAGCGCTCGACGTGGAACATCCCGCCTGGCGCTCCTTCGGCGGGCGGCTGGCGGAGGTCACGCGTTATGGCGAGAACCCGCACCAGCAGGCTGCGTTCTACGTGACCGGCGAGAAGCGCCCCGGGGTTGCGACCGCGCGCCAGGTGCAGGGCAAGCAGCTCTCCTACAACAATCTGAACGACACGGATGCCGCCTTCGAACTCGTCGCCGAGTTCGATCCGGCGCGCTCGGCGGCGGTGGCCATTATCAAGCACGCCAACCCCTGCGGCGTGGCGGAGGGCGCGAGCCTGAGACAAGCCTATCTGAAGGCGCTCGCCTGCGATCCGGTCTCGGCCTTCGGCGGCATCGTGGCGCTGAACCGGCCGCTCGACGCCGACGCGGCGGAGGAGATCGCGAAAGTCTTCACCGAGGTGATCATAGCACCCGGTGCCAGCGCTGAGGCGGAGGCGATCATCGCGGCGAAGAAGAACCTGCGGCTGCTCGTCACCGACGGCCTGCCCGATCCGCGCACGCCGGGGCTTGCCGCCAAGACCGTTTCCGGTGGTCTGCTCGTCCAGTCGCGCGACAATGGCGTCGTGGACGATCTCGACCTCAAGGTCGTCACGAAGCGCGCGCCAGGGGAGGCGGAATTGGCCGACCTGAAATTCGCATTCAGGGTGGCCAAGCACGTCAAGTCGAACGCCATCGTCTACGCCAAGGGCGGCGCGACGGTGGGTATCGGCGCCGGGCAGATGAGCCGCGTGGATTCCTCCCGGATCGCCGCGCGCAAGGCGCAGGACGCCGCAGAGGCCGCCGGGCTCCAAGAGCCGGGAACAGCCGGATCGGTCGTTGCCTCGGACGCCTTCTTCCCCTTCGCCGACGGGCTTTTGTCCGCAGTCGAGGCCGGCGCCACCGCCGTCATCCAGCCGGGCGGCTCGATGCGCGACGACGAGGTCATCGCCGCTGCCGACGCGCACGGGATCGCCATGGTGTTCACCGGGATGCGGCATTTCCGGCATTGAGGAAGCTTACGCCTCCGCCGGCACCTGATAGTCGCGCGACCGGACCATCGGCAACAGCACCAGCCCGATTACGAAGAGAAGGATGATCGGCGTGACGCCGAGACGCTGGGCGTCCTGGGCGGAGAAGCCGAAGGCTTCCGAGGCGAAGAAGCCGGTGGCGAGCGCGACGGCGAAAGGTCCGATGAAGGTCGTCGCCTTGCCGGAGAGGGCGTAGAGGCCGAAGGCTTCCGTGACCCGCTCCTTGTCCACCTGATCGACCAGCAACGTGCGCGACGCGGCCTGCAGCGATCCGCCCGCCGCGCCGATCAGCGCGCCGGCGCAGTAGAAGACGATGTCGGGAATGCCCGAGGCGTCTCCCGGAGCGGCCACCGTCACAAAGAGGACCTCCGTGTTCGTCGTCGAGATGACGATCAGGCAGCAGAACGCGAGCAGGGTGGCCGAGACCGCCACGACGAAGCGCGGGCCATACCGCTGGTCCAGGATGCCGCCGTACCATGCGCCGACCGCGCCGGTGAGGTTGGCGAGAATGCCGAAGATGCCGATCTGGATGATCGACCAGCCGAGCACGCCGGCGGCGTAGATGCCGCCGAAGGCGTAGAGCGCGTTCAACGCATCGCGGTAGAA
>CATMOC010000047.1 GCA_950071955.1 uncultured Mesorhizobium sp.
CCGCCGTCGCGCACGGCGCCCGCCTTTTCCATGACCTTGCCGTCGGGGGCGAGGATGTCGCCCTGCGCCGGCTTGCCCTCGACCCAGAAGCCCCACTCGTCCGCGCTCATGTACTCCTTGGCCGTCTCCATCGCGGCGGAGTAGTAGCCCTGGCGGTTGAGGTAGGCGCCGACCCAGCCGGAGAGGTACCAGTCGATGTACTCGTAGGCCGCGTCGAGCTTGGCGCCTTCGAGATGCTTGGCGAGGCCGATGCCGCCGCCCCAGGAGCGATAGCCTTCCTTGAGCGGCTGGTAGACGCAGGGAATGCCACGCGAGCGCACCGCTGCCACCGCCGGCGACCACATGGACTGGATGACGACCTCGCCCGAGGCCATCAGGTTGACGCTCTCGTCGAAGGACTTCCAGAAGGCGCGGAACTGGCCGTCGCGCTTGGCCGCGATCAAGAAATCGATGGTCTTGTCGATCTCCTCCTTGGTCATGTTGCCCTTGTCGGCGTATTTCACCTCGCCCATCGCCTCCATGATCATGGCGGCGTCCATGATGCCGATCGAGGGGATGTTGAGGATCGAGGTCTTGCCTTTGAAGGCCGGGTCCATGATGTCGGCCCAGGTGGTGATGTCGCGGCCGACGAGGTCTGGCCGGATGCCGAGCGTGTCGGCGTTGTAGATCGTCGGCACCATCGTCATCCATTCGGTCGGTTCGGTGGCGAAGGTGGTCGAATCCTGCGATTCCACGAAGCCGACGGTGTGCGGCGCCGTACCCTGCGCGATGACGCTGTCGGGCGTGAGCTTGCCGGTGATGAAGAGCGGCACGATCTTGTCGTAGTACTTGAGCCGGCTCGTCTGCATCGGCTGCATGACGCCGGCCGGATAGACCTTCTTGGCGATCCAGTATTCGATGTCGGCGATGTCGTAGCTGTCCGGCTGGGTCACCGCGCGCTGCGCGGCGGCATCGGAATCGGTCGCGGTCATCTCGAGCGTGATGCCGAGGTCTTCCTTGCACTTGTCGGCGATGGCATTGAGGTTCGACACGCCGGTGCCGAACTGGCGCAGCGTGATCGGGTTCTGCGCCCAGATGGTCGGGAATCCGGTGATCATGCCGGAGCCGGCCGCAAGGCCCGCCGCCGCCGCGCCCGTCTTCAGCAGTTTGCGCCGGCTGATGCCGCCCGTCGTTTCTTTGGTCATCTCAGTTCCCCTGTTCTGGTGCTCGCGCTCATGAATCCAGACGGCCGAGGACGAGCGCATCCTCCGCCTGCCACGCCAGCGGCACGGTGTCGCCGACCGCAACCGGCCGGGCGAAGAAGTCCGTGTCGCTGACGATGGCCGTGAAATCCTCGATGCCGGCGCCGCTCGCGGTGAGCGTCACCGACGAGCCGCGATATTCGACGTTGGTGACGGTGCCGGTGAATCCGAGCCCCGGCTCAGCGTCTCCGGCGATGCGGACGTGATCGGTGCGCACGGCGATGTCGGCCGTCTCGCCGACCTCGCGCACGGCTCCCTCGGCGCGGAAGCGGCCGCCGCTATCGACCTCGATCGAGATGCCGGTCGCATTGCGTTCGACCACCCGGCCGGCGATGACGTTGTGGTCGCCCATGAAGCGCGCCACGAAGGCGGTGGCGGGCCGCTCGAAGACGGTGCGCGGCTCGGCTGCCTGCTCGATGCGCCCGTCGTTCATCACCACGACCAGATCGGCCAGCGCCATCGCCTCCTCCTGGCTGTGCGTGACGTGGACGAAGGTGATGCCGAGCGTGGATTGCAGGCGCTTGAGTTCGGCCCGCATCCTGATCTTCAGGAAGGGGTCCAGTGCCGACAGCGGCTCGTCGAGAAGCAGCGCCTCGGGATCGGTGATCAGTGCCCGCGCCAGTGCGACGCGCTGCTGCTGCCCGCCCGACAGTTGCGCCGGCTTGCGCGTTGCGAAGGTTTCCATGTGGACGAGCTTCAGCATCTCCACCGCACGCGCGCGGCGCTCATCCTTCGACACCCCCTTCATCTTCAGGCTGAAGGCGACGTTGTCGGTGACGTCGAGATGCGGGAACAGCGCGTAGGACTGGAACATCATGGCCGTGCCGCGGCGGGCCGGCGGCAGGTCGGTCACGACCGTGTTGCCGAGCCGCACGTCACCCGACGTGATGCTCTCGTGGCCCGCGATCATGCGCAGCGTCGTCGACTTGCCGCAGCCTGATGGGCCGAGCAGGCAGCAGTAGCTTCCGGCAGGGACCTTGAGACTGATCGACCGCACGGCGGCGGTCGTGCCGTAGAGTTTGGAGACGGAGGCGATGTCGATCGCGGCGGCCTTGCTCATGCTGCGTCCCTCGTGGCTCGATGTTGCAATGCATCATGCGTGCCAGATGGGACGGCTGCGATCACCGCGTTGTTCGCGTTGGGTTTTTGGCCCTGACCACAAATGCCCGACTTGTGAGCGCGACAATCGCTTGCCTAAATTCTGGGCGTTTGTACACCTCGAAGATCATTGATTGTACACAATCCAGCAGACAGATTGCGACAAGAACGGCTCTTCCTTCTGCTGCGATTCCGGGTAGAAGGGGTCGGGGAGTTCGACCGGAATGAACATCATGGATGCAAGCCCGCTGGGGCACCGGGACGCGCCTGAGGACCGTTCGCAGGCCATCCGCGACCGGCTGCGCGACGCGATCGTCGACCGCAGGCTGGCGCCCGGCGCAAAACTCGCCGAAAGCGAGGTCGGGGCGCTGTTCGACGTCAGCCGCACCGTGGCACGCGCGGCCCTGCAGATGCTCGCCTTCGAAGGACTGGTGCGCATCGAGCGCAATCGCGGCGCCTACGTCGCCGACCCCTCCCCCGAGGAAGCCCGACACGTTTTCGCTGCCCGCAGGGTGGTCGAGCCCGGTATCGTGGAGGCCATCTGCACCCGGATATCCCCCGCCGATGTCGGCACACTGAGGCGTCATCTCGGCGAGGAACGACATCACATGGATCGCCACGGACCCGGCGCGCGACGCGACGAGATCAAGGCGTCGGGCGAGTTCCACCTGATGCTGGCAACCATGAGCGGTAACGCTATCCTGCGCCGCTTCATGGAGGAACTCGTCGCCCGCTCCTCGCTAGTGATCGCGCTCTACGGGCGCTCCGGCGCCTCGAGCTGTGGCCACCAGGAGCATGGCGGCATCGTCGATGCGCTGGAAAAGGGCGATGCCGAGGCGGCGCGGACGCTTGTGCTGCGCCACATCGACCACATCGAGGCAGACCTCGACCTGCGCAGGAGCGCCGGCCTGGCGCTTCGGGATGCGCTGGAACTCTGACGGAGCGGGTGCTGAGGCCGGATCCTGCGTCGGCTACAATCGCAACGAAGTTTGCGCGGGAACAACGTTCGCAAGCGATGACCCGGCTTGAGTGGCTGAGACGACCGGAGCCAGTTCATGAAGCCTGCCAACATCGATGCGGACATGCCTGTCGACGAGATCATGCGCCGGTGGCCCGCCACCATCCGGGTCTTCATGCGCAGGCAGATGCTCTGCATCGGCTGTCCGATCGGCACGTTCCATACGATCGGTGACGCCTGCGACGCCCACAAGCTGGATGAGGAAGCCGTCGCGAAGGAACTCCTTTCCGCAATGCGGCAGGACGCCGGGGCGACCGCGCCTTCCGCCTTCGACACGGCGGACGCCCGGGAGCCATGACGTTGTCCTTGCGCCCAGGATTTGCACCGAGGAAGGCAGGCTACTTCCCGCGCCGGCTTTCCGCCACCAGCATGAGGGCGTGCGGGTCGGTCACGGTGACCTTCTGGCGGCTGCTGCGCACGATCCCTTCGTCCTCCCAGCCGCTCAGGGTCCGGCTTACCGTGTGAAGCGTGGTTCCGGTCATCTCCGCGATGTCCTGGCGCGTGATCGGAAAGTCGATCTCGATGCCGTCGTCGGTCTTGCGGCCGGACTGATTGACCAGCCGCAGCACCGCGCTGGCGATCCTCTGCTCGACCTGCTGGGTCGACATCTCGACCACCCGCGCCTGGGTCTCCTGCAGACGCGTTCCGATGGTCTGGTAGGCGTTCGTCCCGAACCCCGGAAAACGGGCCTGCAACGGCTGCCAGGCACCGTTCGGCCAGGAGAGAACGACACAGTCGACCGCGGCGACCGCGCTTGCCGGATAGGTCGTGCGCCCCATCGCGACGGCAATACCGAAGAGTTCGCCCTCGTTGATGTAGCGCGCGATGACCTGGTCGCCGGCGGGCGTCGTCCGGACGACCCTCACGTGGCCGGAGAGAAGCAGGAAGAACTGGTGCGCTTCCTCGTCCTGGGAGAAGACCTCCGCGTCCTTCGCAAAGCGCGACGAACGCGCCATCGACAGGACCGCGTCGAGATCGGCTCCGCCGAGGCCGGCGAAGGCGGGAAGTCCGGAGATCAAGGACCTGTCGAGGGGCATGCGGCGGTTTCCCGAAAGACGAGGCTCTCGTGGTTTCTACCCTTAGTTTGCCCCGGAGCAAACTGCCGTCGTGCACGGCATGGGCCGGAGGTCGCGCCGGATGCCGCGCAAGAGCGGGAGGCGCACGAAGGTCCTGGTGAATTCGACCGCATCACCGCGAGCTCCCGGGATCAGTGCGCGTGGCCGGCGATGACGGAAAGAAAGGCGGGGCCGTAGCGCTCAAGCTTGGCCTCGCCGACGCCCGCCACGGCCGCCATCTGCGCCCGCGAGGCCGGTCGCGCCGCGGCAAGCTCGACCAGCGTCCGGTCGTGGAAGATGACGTAGGGCGGCACGTTCTGCGTGCGGGCGATCTCCATCCGCTTTTCCCGCAGGGCTTGAAACAGCGCCCGGTCGCGCTCGGGCAGCACGGTGGAGGCGGCCTTGCGCGAGGCGGGGGTGCGTTCGGCGCGCGGCGCGGCCGGGACCCGCAACATGAGCGTGGGCTTCTCGCGCAGGAACTGGCGACCGGCCTCCGAGATCGACAACCCGCCATGGCCGGCCAGATCGACCGCGATCAGGCGCTGGGCGACGAGCTGGCGCAGGATCGCGCGCCAGGCGCGGACGTCATGTTCGGTACCGATGCCGAAGGTGGAGAGCCTGTCGTGGCCGTTGTCCAAGACGCGCTGGTTGCCGGCACCGACCAGGACGTCGGCGACATAGGCCTGTCCGAAACGCTCGCCGGTCCGGTAGATGCAGGAAAGGGCCTTCTGAGCCGCGATCGTCCCGTCGAACAGTTTTGGCGGCTTCGCGCAGGTGTCGCAGTTGCCGCAGGGTTCGCACGTGTCGCCGAAATAGGAAAGCAGCACCTGCCGGCGGCATGACGCCGCCTCCGCAAGGCCCAGCAGCGCGTCGAGCTTCTGGCGCTCCGTCATCTTGCGCTGCTCCGGGGCGCCCGATTCCTCGATGAAGCGGCTGCGCAGCGCCACGTCCTCGGCGCCGTAGAGCATCAGAGTCTCGGCGGGCAGGCCGTCGCGGCCCGCCCGGCCGGTTTCCTGATAATAGGCCTCGATGCTGCTCGGCAGGTCGAAATGGGCGACGAAGCGCACGTCCGGCTTGTCGATGCCCATGCCGAAGGCGATGGTGGCGACCATGATCACCGCCTCGCCGTGCTGGAAACGGGCCTGATTCTCCTCGCGCGCCGCCTTGTCCATGCCGCCATGGTAGGGCAGCGCGTCATGGCCTTCCGAGCGCAGCCATTGCGCGGTCTCCTCAGTCTTGCGCTTGGACAGCCAGTAGACAATGCCGCTTTCCCCGTCATGGTTTGCCAGGAAGCGCTTCAGCTGCCCGCGCGGATTGTCCTTCTCGGCGATGGCATATCGGATGTTGGGGCGGTCGAAACCGGCGATGAATGCAGCGTCGGGATCGATCCGGAGATGCGCCAGGATCTCCGCGCGGGTGGGGGCATCCGCCGTCGCCGTCAGGGCCATGCGCGGGGTGTCCGGAAACCGGGTGACGAGAATATCCAGCTGGCGGTACGAGGGACGGAAATCGTGCCCCCACTGCGACAGGCAGTGCGCTTCGTCGATGGCGATCAGCGACAGTCTCACACGGGAAAGCCTGTCCAGAACTTCCGGCCTGAGCAGGGTTTCGGGCGCGACGTAGAGCAGGTCCAGAGCGCCCTCGTGAATGGCCCGCCAGAGGCTCTCCCTCTCCTCGCCCGCGAGATCGGAGTTGAGCGCGGCGGCCCTCACCCCGGCCTGTCTCAGCGCGGCCACCTGATCGGCCATCAGGGCGATGAGCGGCGACACCACGAGGCCCATGCCCGGCCGCGCGATGGCCGGTATCTGGTAGCACAGCGACTTGCCGCCGCCGGTCGGCATCAGCACGAAGGCATTGTTTCCGCCGATCACATGATCGACGATGTCCTCCTGGAGGCCCCGGAAGGCGTCGTATCCGTAGACGGTTTTCAGGATGTGGCTGGGATCGGCGAGCAAGTCGGGCCTTTCATCCGAGAATCAGGTGTCCTGCCTCCCTATCAGATTTCAGGGTCCCGGCGGCGACTCCCCGCCCCGTGATGGGCTATTGACAGCCGTGTCCTCCGCGGACGGCGAAATCCCTCGCTCGGACCGATCGGGCCGAACTCGTCGAGACGCTGTTCGTCAGGCGTCGACGGATTGCGGCAAGCGCGGAACCACGAGATCGGCGGCCTCGCCAAGATCGATCGCGATCGCTGCCTCGATCGCATCGGCGTCCCTGTCCTTCAGGGCCTGGATGATATCGTTGTGCCGCGCCATCGTAACCGTGCTGCTGATCTTATAGGGATGATGATGGAGGGCGGGGCCAATGCGGACCCAGAGGTTCTCGATCAAGGCCAGGAGCGTCGGCCTGTACGACATGCGGTAAATGGTAAAATGAAAACGGTAGTTCTCGGCGAGAACTTCCTTGGCGGCTTCGAGGCGGGCCATCCGTTCGTTGATCCGCTCGAGCTTGCCGATCGTGGCGGCGTCCACGTTGCCGATCGCAACGCGGGCGGCCAAGCCCTCGAGGCGCTGTCGGATCTCGATGATCTCGCGATACTCCTGTTGCGAGACGTGCCGCAGGAAAAAACCGCTCTGCGGACGCCCCTCCAACGCGCCGTCCGCTTCCAGACGCTTCAATGCGTCGCGCACCGGCTGCGCGCTGACCTTGAGCACATGGGCGAGCGAGCGGCTGGTAAGTGATGTGCCAGGCGCAACACGGCCGCTCATCATCGCCTGGCGAATGCTGCGATAGACCTGCCTCTCGACCGTTTCGGGAAGCATAACGTCGATCGCGTCCAGGTCGGGTGCCTGCGACTTCTGCCGACCGGGTCCGGGCCGCCTTTTGACTTCCGACATCGCGCCTCCGCTGATACGCCATAGCACGGCTATGTACTCGTGCTAAGCATTGTTGTTAACTTGCGAGTGAATGCCGAGCCCTGGCTCTGGCAGGATCAGGGACCTGCCGCCGCGGCCGATCGTCGGATATCGTTGTGCGATGACAAATTGACATCGAGCGTCTTTTCTGCTGTTTTTGCTATATCAGTTTGACATGGAACTGGAAAGCGCCGAACCAGTGGCTGAATTGCTCCTCCAAGGTCAGGTCGCAATCGTGACGGCAGCCGGCGGCGGTGCCGGCTCCGTCATCGCGGCGACGCTGGCCAAGGCCGGCGCGCAAGTCTTCGCCTGCGACGTCAACCCGCAGGGGCTGGACGATCTTTTATCGCGCAATGCCACGATCCAGGCCATTCACGCCGACGCAGGCGACGAGAGCGCCGTAGAGAACATCGTTCGCCGCGCCGGCAGCCGGGGCGACCTGCTCGTCAACAATGTCGGTATCGCCGGCCCGACCGCGAATGCCGAGGACATCACGCTCCAGGACTGGAACGAGTCCATCCGCATCAACCTGACGAGCCACTTCCTGTTCGCCCGTGCCGTGATACCGGGCATGAAGGCGCAGCGGAGCGGCCTCATCCTCAACATCTCCTCCGGGAGTGCCAAGGTCGGCCTTCCCATGAGACTGCCCTACGTGGTGACCAAGGGCGCGGTGCTCAGCCTCACGAAGAACCTCGCCCGTGAACTGGGTCCGTACGGCATCAGGGTCAACGCCATCCTCCCCGGAGCCATTCGCGGCGACCGCATCAATCGCGTGATCGATGCGAAGGCGTCCGCGCTCGGGGTCGACCGGAACGAGTACGAGCGGCAGCTTCTGCGATATGTCTCGCTGCGCACCATGGTGGAACCAGAAGACATCGCCGCTATGATCGCGTTTCTCGCCTCGCCGGCGGGCGCCCGCATCTCGGGACAGATGATCGGCGTCGACGGGAACGTCGAGTGGGAAGAATGAAGATGGGTCACGCCCGTTGGCCGGTCGCGGGTCCGAGGTCGGCGCGATGACGATGCAGGGTCACAACGCATTGTCGGCGGCGCTCGCGGATGCGGTCGAGGCCTATCGGGCGGCCAATCCCGAGAGCCATGCGCGCCACGAAAGGGCGCGGCAGGTGATGCCGGGCGGCAATACGCGCACCGTGCTCTACTACACCCCCTTCCCGCTCACGATGATCTCGGGCACCGGCTGCCGCCTCAAGGACGCGGATGGCCACACCTATGTCGATTTCCTCGGCGAGTTTACGGCGGGTCTCTTTGGACATTCCGATCCCGTGATCGCGGAGGCCATCGGCCAGGCGGTCGCGAACGGCGTGAACCTCGGAAGCCACGGGCCACAGGAAGCGGCGTTCGCCGAGGCGATCACGGACCGCTTCCCGTCGATGGAACTGCTGCGCTTCACGAATTCGGGCACCGAGGCGAACGTGCTGGCTCTGGCGCTCGCCAAGCACGCGACCGGGCGCGGCAAGGTGATGGTGTTCGAAGGCGCCTATCACGGGGGTACGCTGACGTTTCCCGCCTCCGAGGTCCCGGTCAACGTGCCGCACGACTATGTTTTCTCCCGTTTCAACGATGTCGAGGCGACGCGTCAGGCGATCCGGGACGCCGGTCCCGACCTCGCCTGCGTGATCGTCGAACCGATGATGGGCAGCGGCGGCTGCATTCCGGGCGACCCCGCCTTCCTCCGGATGCTGCGCGAGGAGACCGAGGCGGTCGGCGCCCTGCTCGTCTTCGACGAGGTGATGACGTCGCGGCTCTCCCCCGGCGGTTTGCAGTCCGAGCTCGGGATACGGCCTGACCTCACCACGCTCGGCAAGTACATCGGCGGCGGCATGTCCTTCGGCGCCTTCGGGGGACGCGCCGACGTGATGTCCCACTTCGATCCTTCGCGATCCGGCTCGCTTCCGCATGCCGGCACCTTCAACAACAACGTCCTCACGATGGCCGCGGGCCTTGCCGGACTGACCAGGCGGCTGACGCCCTCTGCCATTCTTGAACTCAACGCCCGGGGCGAGGCGCTGCGGCGGCGGATCAACGCGGTTCTGTCCGAAGCCCGCGCCGGCCTGGTGGTCTCGGGGATCGGCTCGCTGATGAACATCCCCCCGCTTGGGACCGAGCCGAGACGGCCGGCCGACCTCGCCGGAGCCGACCAGCGGATGCGCGACCTCGTCTTCTTCGATCTGCTCGAAGACGGGTTCTACACCGCACGGCGCGGGCTGATGGCGCTCAGCCTGCCGATCGGGGACGCGGAATGCGACGCGCTGGTCGCCGCGGTGGCGCGGCGCGCGCCACGCTGGGCGGCACTTCTGGGAAAAGACTGACGAGGCATCGGGCTACGGGGGCGACATGCGATTTGCGGTTGATACGGGAGGCACGTTCACGGATCTGGTCGTCGAGGACGACAGCGGTCTCTGCCGCCTCTACAAGGCCGCGACGACCCCGCACGATCCGGTTGCCGGCATGCTCGACGCGCTGACGGTGGCGGCGGAGGCGGCCGGCCGGTCTCTCCCGGATTTTCTCGCCGGCGGCAACACGCTGCTGCACGGCACGACCCATGCCATCAATGCGATCATCACCGGCAGGACCGCCCGGACCGCCCTGCTCACCACATCGGGGCATGGCGACATCCTGGTGCTGCGCGAGGGCGGCCGTGCCGAGACGTTCAATTTCACGCACGAGTTCCCGGAACCGTACATCCCGCGAAGCCTGACCTTCGAGGTTCCCGAGCGGGTGATGGCCGACGGGTCGGTCCGCCTGGCGCTGGACGAAAAGGCCGTGCTGGAACAGATCGAACGACTGAAGGAAAATGCGGTCGAGGCGGTCGCCGTCTGCCTTCTTTGGTCCATCGTCAACCCCGCGCACGAACTACGGATCGGCGAACTCCTCGCCGAGCACCTTCCGGGCATCCCCTTCACGCTGTCGCACAAGCTCAACCCGGCCGTCCGGGAATTCCGCCGCGCGTCGTCCGCGGCGGTCGACGCATCGCTGAAGCCGATGATCGCCCGCTACATGAGCGACCTGGAAAGGCGGTTGCGCGAGGCGGGCTTCAGCGGTCGGGTGCTGATCGTCACCTCGCAGGCGGGCGTCATCGACGCCGCGGATGCCGCGCAGGCACCGATCCACATCGTGAACTCCGGCCCATCCATGGCGCCGATCGCCGGCCGTCATTACGCCGCCATCGACAGTTCGGCCGAGGACGCGATCATCGCGGATACCGGCGGCACAACCTACGATGTGTCGATCGTGCGCAAAGGCAACATCCCGACCACGCGCGAAACATGGATCGGACCGCAATATCGCGGCATCATGCTCGGGTTCCCCTGGGTGGACGTCAAGAGCGTGGGTGCCGGCGGCGGATCGATCGCCTCGATCGACAGCGGCGGCCTGCTGCGGGTCGGCCCGGCGAGCGCCGGCGCCGTTCCGGGACCCGCTGCCTACGGCCGCGGGGGCACGCATGCCACGGTGACCGACGCGGCCGTCGTTCTCGGCCACATCGATCCGGCATACTTCCTCGGCGGCGCGATGACGCTCGACCCGGACGCGGCCCGCGAAGCGGTCGCGCGCGACGTCGCCAGGCCAGGCAAGCTCCCGGTCGCCGAGGCCGCGGACGCGATCCTGACCATTGCGACCGAGAACATGGTGCAGGCCATCCTGGACATCACCGTCAAGCAGGGGATCGACCCGCGCAACGCGGTGCTCATCGGCGGCGGCGGTGCGGCTGGTCTCAACTCGGTGCGGATCGCGCGACGCCTCGGCTGCCGGACGCTGATCATTCCCGAGACCGGCCCTGCCCTTTCGGCGGCGGGTGCGCTGATGTCGGAACTGAAGGCGGAGTACCACGCCGCGCAGGTCGCCCATACCGACAGTTTCGACCACGACGCGGTCAACGCGACGCTGGCCGCGCTGGCGCGGAAGGCACAGGACTTCGCCGCCGGGCCGGGGGCCGGCGCGATCGAGACCACGATCACCTTCAAGGCCGACGCGCGCTACGCGACCGAGGTCTGGGAGATCGAGGTGCCGCTGCGCGACGGCAAGATCGCCGACGCCGGCGCGCTGTCGGAGTTCGTCGAGGATTTCCACCGCACGCACGAGATGCTGTTCTCGTTCCGCGACGAAGGCTCCTTCATCGAGGTCGTCGGCTGGACGGCCTCGGTTACATGCCGGCTGTCCGAAAGGAAGGACCTGCGTCTCGCCTCGCCCGCCGGCATCAAGGAAAAATGGGTCCGCAACGCCTGGTTCGCGGGCATCGGGTGGGCGGAGACCGCCGTTTACCGCTTCGAGGCATTGAAGGCGGGCGAACGGATCGATGGTCCGGCCATCGTGGAGAACGACTACACGACGGTCATCGTCGACCCGGGCGCGAGCGCCGAGAGGCGACCGTCGGGAAGTCTCGTCATCGACGTCGGCCAGCAGTGAGGAGACGACCATGGATCTCGTGACACTCGCACTGTTGAACAACCGCTTCGAAGGCGTCGCCCGCAAGATGGCGAACACGCTGCTCAGGACCGGGCGCTCCGGCGTGCTCAACATCGCGCGCGACTTCTCCTGCTGCATCGTGACCGCCGACGCGGAACTCCTGGTCGCCAACGAGGGCCTGCCCATCCACGTTCTGTCCGGACCGGACATCATGGCCAGGATCATGAAGGAATACTGCCCCGACCTCAAAGCCGGGGACGCCTTCATCAACAATTCGCCCTATCACGGCTGCAGCCACGCGGCCGATCACACGATCCTGGTGCCGATCGTCGACGACGAGGGGCGCCACCGGTTCACTGTGCTGGCGAAGGCCCACCAGGCCGACATCGGCAACTCGATCCCCACCACCTATCACGGCGCGGCCCGCGACGTTTACGAGGAAGGCGCGCTGATCTTCCCGTCGGTGCGGGTGCAGGAGAACTACCGCACCAACCAGGATTTCGTCCGCATGTGCCGCATGCGCATCCGCGTCCCGGACCAGTGGTGGGGGGATTTCCTCGCGGCGCTCGGGGCCGCGCGCATCGGCGAACAGGAGATCCGAGCGATGGCGGCCGAAGTCGGCTGGGACGCGCTCGAAGCCTTCAGCCGCGAATGGCTCGACTATTCCGAAAAGCGCATGATCGAGGCGGTGCGTGCGCTGCCGAGCGGCCGCGCGACCCGCGTCAGCCGGCATGATCCGTTCCCCGGCACGCCGGAGGACGGCATCCCGGTCACGGTGCATGTCGGCATCGACGCCGAAGCGGCGCGCATTTCGGTCGACCTGACCGAGAACATGGATTGCCTGCCCTGCGGCCTCAACCTGTCAGAAGCCTGCACGCGTACGGCCGCCATGGTCGGCATCTTCAATTCCATCGACCACACTGTGCCGAAGAACGCCGGCAGTTTCAGGCGCATCGACCTGCACCTTCGGGACAACTGCGTGGTCGGGGTGCCCCGCCATCCGACCTCCTGCTCGGTGGCCACCACCAACGTGGCGGACCGCGTCGCGAACCCGGTCCAGTGCGCCATCGCGGAGATCGCGGAAGGCAAGGGTATGGCCGAATGCG
>CATMOC010000048.1 GCA_950071955.1 uncultured Mesorhizobium sp.
CCTATTCGCCGGGCGTGGCGGCTCCGTGCCTCGCCATCCGGGACGATCCGGCGACCGCCGCCGACTACACCGCCCGCGCCAATCTCGTCGGCGTGGTGTCCAACGGTTCTGCCGTGCTCGGCCTCGGCAACATCGGTCCGCTCGCCTCCAAACCGGTCATGGAAGGCAAGGCGGTGCTGTTCAAGAAGTTCGCCGGCATCGACGTCTTCGACATCGAGATCGACGCGCAGGAGATCGACCGCATGGTCTCCACCATCGCCGCGCTCGAGCCGACCTTCGGCGGGATTAACCTCGAGGACATCAAGGCGCCGGAATGCTTCGAGGTCGAGGAGCAGCTGAAGGCGCGGATGAACATTCCCGTCTTCCACGACGACCAGCACGGGACCGCGATCATCGTGGCGGCCGCCGTCCTCAACGGGCTGGAACTCGCCGGAAAGAAGATCGAGGACGTGAAGATCGTCACGTCGGGCGCGGGCGCGGCGGCACTCGCCTGCCTCAACCTCCTGGTCTCTCTCGGTGCGAAGCGCGAGAACATCTGGATCACCGACCGCTACGGTGTCGCCTGGCGCGGCCGCGCGGAGGAGATGGACCGGTGGAAGGACGCCTACGTCAAGGAAACGGATGCGCGCGAGCTCTCCGACGTCATCGGCGGCGCCGACATCTTCCTGGGGCTTTCGGCGGCCGGCGTGCTCAAGCCGGAACTGCTCGCGGACATGGCGGAAAGCCCGCTGGTCCTGGCCCTCGCCAACCCGGTGCCGGAGATCATGCCGGAAGTGGCGCGCGCGGCGCGGCCCGACGCGATGATCTGTACCGGCCGTTCGGATTTCCCCAACCAGGTCAACAACGTTCTCTGCTTCCCCTACATCTTTCGCGGTGCGCTCGACGTCGGCGCGACCGCCATCAACGAGGAGATGAAGATGGCGGCGGTGCGGGCCATCGCGGCACTCGCCCGCGAGGAGCCTTCCGACGTCGCCGCGCGCGCCTATGCGGCGGAAACGCCGGTGTTCGGGCCGGACTTCCTCATCCCCTCGCCCTTCGACCCGCGCCTCATCCTGCGCATCGCCCCGGCGGTCGCCAAGGCAGCCTGCGACACCGGCGTCGCGGCGCGGCCGATCACCGATATGGACGCCTATCTCGACCGGCTGAACCGCTTCGTTTTCCGGTCCGGCCTGGTCATGAAGCCGGTCTTCTCGGCTGCCCGCACGGCCGCGGCAAACCGGGTCATCTATGCCGACGGCGAAGACGAGCGCGTGCTGCGCGCCGCCCAGGTGGTGCTCGAGGAAGGCATCGCACGGCCGATCCTGATCGGACGCCCCAACGTCATCGACACGCGGCTGAGACGCTATGCCCTCAGGATCCGGCCGGGCGTCGATTTCGACCTGGTCGATCCCGAGGACGACCCGCGCTATCGCGACTATGTCGACCTTTTGATCCGGCTCGGCGGCCGCCGCGGCGTCACGCAGGAAGCCGCGCGCACGTTGGTGCGCACGAACACGACCGTGATCGCGGCGCTGGCCCTGGTGCGCGGCGAGGCCGACGCCATGATCTGTGGTCTGGAAGGCCGCTTCGAGCGGCATCTGCGCAACGTCGACCTGATAATCGGCCGCAAGCCCGGCGTGCACGATCTGTCCGCACTGTCGATGCTGATCATGCAGCGCGGCGTCACCTTCTTCACCGACACCTATGTCACCGTCGATCCGACGGCGGAGGAAATCGCCGAGATGACCATCCTGGCGGCCGATGAGATCCGCCGTTTCGGCATCGAACCGAAGGCTGCCCTGCTATCGTTCTCCAACTTCGGATCGCGCGACACTGCCAGCACGCTCAAGATGCGCAAGGCCGCCGCCCTGGTCGCCGAGCTCGATCCGGATCTAGAGGCGGATGGCGAGATGCATGCCGACTCGGCGCTTTCGGAAGCCTTGCGCAACCGCGTCTTCCCGCATTCCAAGCTGAAGGGCGAGGCGAACCTTCTCGTCTTCCCGAACCTCGACGCGGCCAACATCGCGCTCAACACGGCCAAGGCCATGACCGACGCGCTCCACGTAGGGCCGATCCTGCTCGGCACGGCCCGTCCGGCGCACATCCTCACCCCGTCGGTCACATCGCGCGGCGTTGTGAACATGACCGCGCTTTCGGTGGTGGAAGCGTCCCAGACCGCGTTGCAGGACGCGACGCAGCGGGGGACATCCTAAAGAGACGGTTAACTTCGATCGCCTATCCTCCCGGTCGCGCGCAACGCGCCATGAAACCAAGGTCCGCCCGTCAGGCAGGGGGATGGCGATGAGAAAGCGGTGGAGAACCCGTCTGCGCGCCGCAGTGCTGGCGTTCGCGGCGGCGCTCGCCGTTTTTTCCGCAGCCTCGCCCGCGACCGCCCAGTCGCGTCTCTGCCGTGATCTCGAAACCCGCCTCGCAGGCCTCTCCAGCGGCGGCGGTTCGCCTCGGCAGGCACGCCAGTACGAGCGCGCCATCGGGCAGCAGCGCGACCAGATCGCCAGGGCCGAGGACCAGCGCCGCCGCGCCGGCTGCGGCGGCGGCTTCTTCTCACGCGGGGATCCGGCGCAGGTCTGCCACTCGCTGGCGAACACGCTGGGACGGATGCAGGCCAACCTCGCCTCGCTGGAGCGCAAGCACCGGCAGCTTGGCGGTGGCGGCTCGCGGGCGGAACGGTCCCGGCTTCTCGCTGCGATCGACGAGAACGGCTGCCGGCAGCGCCAGGCCAGCGCCCGCGAGCGGCAGACGGGCGATGGCAATGGCGGAAATCTCTTCAACCGGCTGTTCGACCGCGCTGCACGGCAAGATCGGAGCGAGCCGGAGACACGACGTTTTCCGCTGGACGACAACGATCGTCGGCGCATCGTCATCCGCCGCGGTAATCTGATCGAGGTCCAACCGCGCGTGGCGGGCACCTTCCGGACGCTCTGCGTGCGCACCTGCGACGGCTACTTCTTCCCGGTGGCCTATTCGTCCCATGCCGACGATCTCGACCGGGATGCCGCAGCGTGTTCGGCGATGTGCCCCGGCACCGAGGTCGAGCTGTACATGCATCGCACGCCGGACGAGGAATCCGACCAGATGGTCTCGATGAGCGGCGTTCCCTATACCGAACTCCCGACGGCCTTCAGGTACCGGGAAGCCGGCTACCAGCGCCCGCCGGGCTGCGGCTGCTCGGCGGCGCGCAACTTCTCGATCCTCGCGGGAGAAACGGCGCCGCCGATGAGCATCGGACCCGTCGCGGTGCAGGAGCCGGTCGTCCCCAGGCCCGCCGCCCGTCCCGATCCCGCCGCCGATCCCGAGACGCTGGCCAATCTTCAGGGGGGGCTGGATGCCGCGGCGATCCGCCGGCTCCTGGGCGCGGAGAAGTCCGGCCCCGAACTGACAGCATCGGTGGGCGCGCCGACGACGCTCCCGCCGGTGGAGGAGCGCAGGATCAGGGTCGTCGGGCCATCGTTCCTTCCCGACCCAGAAGCGGCAATAGATCTGCGAGCTCCGGCCCCGAATCCCGTCCCGTGAGGGTCAGCCGGATCGGCATGAACAACGCCTTGCCCTTGCGGCCCGTCTCCTCGCGGATCTTGCCGACCCAGGCCTTGAACGTGCCGGCGTCCCACGGCTCCTCCGGAAGCAGGTCGAACGCCGTCCGGAGGAACGCCCTGTCCTCTTCGCCCAGGTCCGCGCCCGGCTCCGGCTTCGCCGTGACGATGCGCCACCAGGGTTCGGCGTCCGGCAACCGGTCGAGATTGCCCCGAACGGCCAGCCAGAATGCCTCGGCCTTCTCCCCGAAGATGCCGTAGGCGAGCAGCCGGTCGCGCGCCGCCTCGAAGGGCATCGCCTGCAGCAGAGCCCGGTTCAGGTTGACGAGATCGCCCGGTTCGAACTTCGCGGAAGAGCGCGACGTCGCGGCGGGATCGAATTTCTGCGCCAGCGCGGAGAGCGAATTCTCCGGCGTCACGTTCTCGGAAGTCCCGGTCAGCACCGCCATGGAGGCGATCGCCATGGGTTCGATCCCGTCCTCGCGAAGGCTCTTGATCGAGAGTGCGCCCGTGCGTTTCGAAAGAGCCTCGCCGCTCGCGGTGGTCAGGAGGTTGTGGTGGCCGAACTCCGGCTCGTTCGAACCGAGTGCACGAAACAGCGCGATCTGCACCCCCGTGTTGGTCACGTGGTCGTCGCCCCGGATGACATGGCTGATGCGGAAATCGATGTCGTCGACCACGGAGGGCAGCGTATAGAGATAGGAACCGTCCTCGCGGATCAGAACGGGATCGGACAGCGACCCGAGATCGACGGTCTCTTCGCCGCGCACAATGTCATTCCAGGTGATGTCGGTACGCACCGTCTCGAAAGGATCGCGCTTGTAGTTCGGCAGCAGGAAGCGCCAGTGCGCCCTGCGCCCGTCCGCCTCGAGTGCCGCACGCTCCTCCTCCGTGTGCGCGAGCCCGTCGCGGCCGTAGATCGGCGGCAGCTTGCGCGACAGCCTGATCTTTCGCTTGAGGTCGAGTTCCTCCGGCGTCTCGTAGCAGGGGTAGAGCAGTCCCGCCTGCTTCAGCCTCGCGACCGCGTCCTCGTAGGCCGCAACGCGTTTGGACTGGTACTCCACCATGTCGGGGAAGATACCGAGCCAGTGCAGGTCGTAGACGATCTGGTCGGCGAATTCCTGCCTGGAGCGGGCCGCGTCGGTGTCGTCGAAACGTAGGACGAAGCGGCCGCGATGCTTTTCCGCGAACAGCCAGTTGAACAGCGCCGTGCGCGCATTGCCGATATGGATGTTGCCGGTCGGCGAGGGAGCGAAGCGGACGGTGACGGTCATGATCGCGAGGTATCCGAAGGCCGCGGCGCTGGCAAGGCGCGCGCCTTGATGCGCGCCGCCACGTAGGTCATCAGCGCGACCATGACCAGGCAATAGAGCCCCATCAACACGACCTGGCCGGGCAGCGGAATGCCGAGGTCTATCAGATAGCCGGTGAGGCCGGGACCGATGGCCGTGGCAAACACCAGGATCGCCACGGTGATCGCACGGATGGAACCCAGATGCCTCAACCCGTAGATCTCCGGCCAGAGCGATCCGAACAGCGTCGAGGAGAAACCGTAGGATATCCCCAGCAGCCCCATGAACGCGAAGGCCGCCCACTGGCCGTCGAACAGCCCGAGCGTCAGGCAGGACAGCCCGAGCGGAAGGAGGAAGCTCGGCAGCAGCGCCACCGACGAGAACCGGTCGACCAGTTGTCCGGCCACCAGCGCGAAGGTGATGGTCATCGCCGCCATGAAGGTGAACGAGGTGGCGAATAATTCGAGCGACCAGCCGCGCAGCTCGACCAGGTAGACCTGGTGGAAGAAGATCGTCGTGCCGATGAAGCCCGGCGCCATGACGCCCATCAGGAGCAGGTAGAACAGCGGATCGCGCAGAACCTCGCCGCGCGTCCAGTCGCGCGCCTCGGTCTTGCGCGAAACGGGATCGGTGGAGCGCGGCGCCCGGTCGACGGCGATCAGCCCGGTGATCATGGGCAGCGCCACGAGCACCAGAACCGCAGCCGCGACCAGCCAGGAATTGCGCCAGCCGACCAGCCCGGCGACGAAGACGAAGAGCAGCGGGAAGACCGCCTCGCCGGCATTGTGTCCGAGCGTCGTCACCGAGACGGCCCGCCCGCGCTGGCCCGAGAACCAGCGGGCCATCGCCGTGAAGGCGTTGTGCGTCATCATCCCCTGCCCGAACAGGCGCAGCATGTAGATGGTGACCACGAGCAGGATGAGGTCTTGCGAGAACGCCATCAGCACGGCCGCCAGGGCAAGCATCGGCATGATGAGGAAGGCCACACGCCGGGCCGAATGGCGGTCGACGATCTGCCCGAGCCTCGGCAGAGTCAGTGCGCTGCCCAAGGTGGCGATCATGTAGATCAGGCCGAAATCGCCGTGCGACAGGCCGTACTCCGCCCGGATATCGCCGGCCGACAGCGAGATGAAGAAGGTCTGGCCGAAGGAGGAGAAGAAGGTCATCAGGAAGCCGCCGGCAAGCCAGCGCGCATTGTCGCGAAGAAAGAGGAAGAAGGACATCCGACCGATCGACAACCCTTAAGCGATCCGGCGCGGTGTGGGCGGAACGCACCCGCTTCACCGGATCGATCCGTTTCTAGTGCCTGACCCACGGCAAGGACAGGCGCGAAGCTCTCCTGGACCAACGCATTGATGTGCCGGTTCCTCCTGCATGCTCGTCGCGTCGGGCAGATGACGCCGGCGCGACAAGTGTGCTATGGGCGCCGCTATTCCCATGCACAATTCGAAAGCCGCCACATGAACGCTCCGCGCGTCTCCTTCGTCAGTCTCGGTTGCCCCAAGGCGCTGGTCGATTCCGAACGCATCCTGACGCGCCTGCGCGCCGAAGGCTACGAGATCGCCCGCAAGCACGACGGGGCCGACCTCGTCGTCGTCAACACCTGCGGCTTCCTCGACTCCGCGCGCGACGAGTCACTCGCCGCCATCGGCGACGCCATGTCGGAGAACGGCAAGGTGATCGTCACCGGCTGCATGGGCGCGACGCCGGAGCTGATCCGCGAAAAACACCCCAACGTGCTGGCGATCACCGGACCGCAAGCCTACGAGAGCGTCATGGCCGCCGTGCACGAGGCGGCGCCGCCGGCACACGAGCCCTTCCTCGACCTGATCCCGCCGCAGGGGGTCCGGCTGACGCCGCGCCACTACGCCTATCTGAAGATTTCCGAGGGCTGCAACAACCGCTGCTCCTTCTGCATCATCCCTGCGCTGCGCGGCGATCTCGCCTCGCGGCCTGCCGCCGACGTGCTGCGCGAGGCCGAAAGGCTGGTGAAGGCAGGGGTGAAGGAACTGCTGGTGATCTCGCAAGACACCAGCGCCTACGGCGTGGACCTCAAATACGCGACCAGCCTCTGGCACGACCGCGATGTGCGGGCGAAGTTCCTCGACCTGTCGCAAGAACTCGGCTCGCTCGGGGTCTGGGTGCGCATGCACTATGTCTACCCTTACCCGCATGTCGACGAGGTCATCCCGCTGATGGCCGAGCGCAAGATCCTTCCCTACCTCGACATCCCCTTCCAGCACGCCTCGCCGCGTGTGCTGAAGAACATGCGCCGCCCGGCGCATCAGGAAAAGACGCTTGAGCGCATCGGCCGCTGGCGCGAGATCTGCCCGGACCTCGCGCTGCGCTCGACCTTCATCGTCGGCTTCCCCGGCGAGACGGAAGAGGATTTCGAGATGCTGCTCGACTGGCTGGACGAGGCGAAGATCGACCGCGCTGGCTGCTTCAAGTACGAGCCGGTCGGCGGCGCGCGGTCCGAGGAACTGGGACTGCCCGCGGTGCCGGAGGAGATCAAGGAAGCGCGCTGGAACCGCTTCATGGCGAAGCAGCAGAAGATTTCGGCCAACCTCCTCAAGAAAAAGGTCGGCAAACGCCTGCCCGTCATCATCGACGAGGCGAACGGCACCGCCGCCAAGGGCCGCAGCCGCTACGACGCACCGGAGATCGACGGCGCCGTCCACGTCCAGTCGCGACGCCCCCTGCGCGTTGGCGACATTGTGACGGTGAAGATCGACGAGGCCGACGCCTACGACCTCTACGGCCAGGCGACCTAAGCCCGGTTAATGGTTAATTAAGGAAGTTTCCCGAGCGGGAACCGAAAGCGCTATTTTCCGGGCCTGAACGACGGGAGCCCGGAATGGCCGCATCCGCATCCGACGGCAAACGGACCGCAGCGAAGAGCGATCGCTTCGCGACGCTCGATCTCCTGCGCCTGGTCGCGGCAATGGCGGTGCTCGGCTTCCACTATCTCTATCGCGGCGCGGCGGGCGATCGCTACCTCGACACCGCCTTTCCGGAGGCGGCGCCGGTCGCGATCTACGGCTACCTCGGGGTCCACCTCTTTTTCCTGATCAGCGGCTTCGTCATCGCCTGGTCGGCGGAAGGGCGCGACTGGCAGTCCTTCGCCATCGCCCGTTTCGCTCGCATCTATCCAGGCTTCCTCGCCTGCATGGCGATCACCTTCGCCGTCCTGTTGATGGCGGCCGACCCGCGCCTGCCGGCGAGCCCGGCACAGTTCGCGGCCAACCTGGTCATCCTGTCGCCTGCGCTCGGCCAGCCCTTTATGGACGGGGTCTACTGGTCGATCGTGCTCGAACTCGTCTTCTACGGCTGGGTGGCGCTGGCGCTGGTGCTCGGGGTCTTCGACCGGTGGAAGATCCCGCTGGTCGCCGGATGGCTGGCGCTGTCGGCATTAAACGAGTTCTTCGTCGGCAGCGGCGCGTTGCGCATGCTTTTCATTACGGAGTACGCGCCGTGGTTCGCCTGCGGCATCCTTCTCCAGCACGTGTGGAAACACGGCCGGTCCGCCGAAACGCTGCTGCTTCTGGCCGCGAGCTTCCTGCTTTCGTGCAGCATGCTCCTGCCGGGACGGCAGTGGATGCTGGAACACTACGGGGAAGCCGTCGCGCTGCCGAATCTTTTGGCCGCCAATGCCGCTCTCTTCGCAATCGCGATCCTCGCCATCCGGTTCCACAGGACCGTGCCCGCGACGCCGCTGGTACTGGCGCTGGGCGGGATAACCTACCCGCTCTACCTGCTGCACCAGCACATCGGATACGCGGGCATCAACGCAATTCATTCGCAGATCGGTCGATCGCCGGCTGTCGTCCTCGTGACCATGGCGATGCTGGCGCTGTCGTGGGCTGTCTGGCGGTTCGTCGAGACGCCTGCGCGGCCGGCGCTTGTCGCCATGCTTGCGGCGGCGAGCACGAGGGCGCGGCTTGCATTCGCCCGCAGCACCCGTGCCGCGGCGCACTGAAGGGATGTCAGGCCCTGTCGAGCAGCGCCAGGTTGGCCTCGATCACAACGTCGTCCGGCAGCGAACGGCGCGCCTCCTCGAGGAGCGCCCGCGCCTTGGCGGGGTTGCCGCGCAGATATTGCGAGTAGCCCATGTTGGACACGATGCGCGGCTGGCGTCCCGCCACCTTGACCAGCTGGTCGTAGGCGCGGTCGGCGAAGTCGAACCGGCCGAGCTGGTCGTAGGACGCGGCTAGACCCAGCCAGGCTTCGGCACTGTCGGCGCGCAGTTCCACCGCCTTGCGGAAATGCTTCTCGGCCAGTCCGTAGTTCGCCTCGCGGAAATTGAGCTTGCCGGCCGCGAGATCGTCCTGGCTGACGTCGCCGGTCCCGGCAATCGCCGTGGTCTGCGTCGTGTCGATGGCGCCGGTCGTGTTGCTGCAGCCCGACAGCGCCAGAACGGTCAGCGCGATGGCGGCAACGATTTGCCTCGTATGTATGGTCATGGCCCCTGCCCCGGAATGCACGTCTTCGATCCAGGACGATAGCAGGCGCGTGTTAAACCGCCGTTCGGCGACTGCGCCGATTTTTCTACGTCGGGATCACGACCCGTTAACCAGCCGGCTCACTGGATGCCGGCCGAGTACTTCACGATCACTGGAATGATCGCAATCAGGATGACGACGGGGAGAATGCAGACCGTCACCGGGACCGACATCTTGGCCGGCAGCGCGTGCGCCTTCTCCTCGGCGACCGACATGCGCTTGTTGCGCATGTCGTCGGAGAACACGCGGAGCGCGCCTGAAAGGCTGGTGCCCAGTTCCCGCGACTGCTGCAGGAGCGTCGCGAAGGAGCGGACCTCCTCGAGGGAGAGCCGGTCGCCGAGCGACTTCAGCGCGTCGTCCATGCCGCGTCCGGCCCTGAGTTCGATCGAGACGAGCTGGAGGTTCTGTCCGAGCGAGGGATAGGTGACCGAGATTTCGCGCGCCACCCGCTCGATGCCGGCTTCCATGCTCATGCCGGCGTCGCAGCATACGATCATAAGGTCCATGAAGTCGGGAAAGCCGTTGCGATACTCCCCCATGCGCGCCGCCACGATGCGCGACAGCACCAGTCCCGGCAGGAAGTAGCCGAAGATCGCCAGAGCGCCGATCGTCCCCCAGCGCTCGAAGGGCGACGAGCCGATACCGAGCATCTCCACCAGGACGAAACCGGCGACCGCACCCGCCACGAGACCAGCGAAGCGACAGAGGAAATAGCGTCCGACAGCGCTCGGATCCATGTAGCCGGCCTGGATGAGCTTCAGTCGGATGCGTGCGACGCTCTCGGGATCGCTCTTGGCGTAAAATTCTTGCGCGGTCTTCACGGCCTTGTCCTGCACCGCGCTCTTTCGGCTGCGGCGATCCGGCTGGCTCGAGCCTTCCTCCTGCGCCAACCCTTCGACGCGCAGCCGTCGCTTGACGTCGCTCTTGGCGCGGTCGCCGGCGAGCATCGGCCAGGCGAGCGCGCCGCCGCCTACCAGAAGGAGCGCCAGCGCGGCGATCGCCGTCGGCCCGATTTCCGTCAGGGATGCGAGGGGTTCCAGCATGTCAAAACCGGAAAGTCGCCATCTTGAACATCATGAAGTTGCCGAGGAACAGCCAGAAGCCGGTTGCCGCCAGGAGATACCAGGTTAGAGGCTCGCCGATCACCGCGCCGTACATGTCCGGCACCAGAATGATCATGGCGAGCCCGAGCAACATCGGGACCGCCGTCAGGATGTAGGCCGACATGCGACCTTCGGTGGAAATCGACTTCACCTTCCGCCGCAGCTTGCCGCGCTCGCGGATCACCGTCGCCAGGCCATCGAGGATCTCGCGCAGGTTTCCGCCCGTAGTGGCCTGGATCGAGACCGCGGTGACGAAGAGCGGCAGGTCCTCGTGCCCGACCCGCTGGAACATGTTGTTGAGCGCCGTCACGAGGTCGGAGCCGTAGGTGACCTCGTCGGCGATGAGGCCGAACTCGGTGCCGATCGGATCGGGCATCTCGCGCGCCACCATGGCGATCGCCACCGGCACGGGATGCCCGGCCTTGAGGCTTCGCGTGATCAGTTCGAGCGCCTCAGGAAGCTGGATGCCGAAGCGCTTGTGCCGCTTCTTGCGAAGGAAGCGCAGCACGACGAAGGGCAGCGCCAGCATCAGCGGCGGGAGCGCGAGAATCCCGAGGCGCAGCGAAAGCCCCATATAGATGGCGCCGAGTACGAGCGCGAATGCCGTTCCCGAAGTTACCAGGAGGAACTTCGTCAGCGGCATCACCAGTCCGGATTGCGTCCGCAGGTCGCGCAGGCGGGCGAGCGAGAAGACCGAGCGCGAGGTTCCGACGCCGCGTTCCTTGCGCAGCTGGATCAGCACCTGTTCCTGGCTGAGCTTGGACTGCTGGAGTTTCATGCGGCGGTTGATCGTGCTGCGCCGGTCGCTGCGGCCGGCATAGAGCAGATACGCGGCCTCGGCGATCAGAATGCCGCAGATCGCAGCGGCGGCGTAAACGAGGTGTACGGTGGTGAACTCCTCGACCACGGGCTACTCCTGCGGCCGTCCCGGCTCGAAATACTTGCCGGGGAACTCGATGCCCATGGCCTTAAGGTCGTCGAGGAAACGCGGCCTGATTCCCGTCGCCTCGAAATGACCGACGATCTTGCCGTCGTTCTCGGTCGCCGTACGCACGAAGCGGAAAATCTCCTGCATCTGGATGACGTCGCCCTCCATGCCCGTCACCTCGGCGACGCTCGTCACCTTCCGCTTGCCGTCGGAGAGGCGCGTGAGCTGGACGATGATGTCGAGCGCGCTGGCGATTTGGCTGCGAATCGAGGAGACCGTCATCGGCATTCCGGTCATGCCGAGCATCTGTTCGAGGCGGCCGATGGCGTCGCGCGGCGTGTTGGCGTGGATCGTGGCCATCGAGCCTTCGTGGCCGGTGTTCATCGCCTGGAGCATGTCGAAGGCTTCCTCGCCGCGGCACTCGCCGAGGATTACCCGGTCGGGACGCATGCGCAGCGCGTTCTTGACGAGGTCGCGCTGCCTGATCTCGCCATTGCCTTCGATGTTGGGCGGACGTGTCTCCATGCGGGCGACATGCGGCTGCTGGAGCTGCAACTCGGCCGCATCCTCGATGGTGATCAGGCGCTCGTCCTCGGGGATGAAGGCCGACAGGGCATTGAGCATCGTCGTCTTGCCCGTGCCCGTGCCGCCGGAGATGATCGTCGTCTTGCGGGCGTGCACCGCCGCCGCCAGCACCTCGGCCATCGGCTGCGTGATCGCGCCGAACTCGACCAGCTTGTGAAGTCCGAGCTTGTTCTTGGAGAATTTTCGAATCGACACCAGCGGTCCGTCGACGCCGACCGGCCGGATGGCGGCATTGAAGCGCGAGCCGTCGAGCATGCGCGCGTCGACCATCGGCGAGGATTCGTCCACCCGGCGGCCGACCGCCGCGACGATCTTGCTGATGATGCGCAGCAGGTGGGCCTCGTCCTTGAACGGCACGTGGATTTGCTGAAGCTTTCCATGCCGTTCGACGAAACAGTTCTCATGGCCGTTGATCAGGATGTCGTTGATCGTCGGATCCTTCAGCAGCGGCTCCAGCGGCCCCAGGCCGACCATCTCGTCGACGATGTCGTCCACGAGGTCGTCCAGTTCGGCGACGTTGATCGCCATGCGCTCCTCGCGCGTCTTTTCCGACACGAAGTCGTGCACCTGGCGGCGCATCTCGTCCCGCGGCAGCTTCTCCAGTGCGACGAGGTTGATCTCCTCGATGAGCATGCGATGGATGCGGCTACGCGCCTCGACGACCCGGTTGGAGGTCTTCGCCTGCGCGGCGGTCGCGTCCGTCTTGGGTTCGGGCTTTCGCGTTGTCGGGATGACGACCGGCTTCGACCGCTCGGCGGCCGGTGCCTCCGGCTTGCGATCGGCCGGAATCGTGCGGTTCTGCAGTGCTGAAAAGCG